>JBBECO010000070.1:0-1100 GCA_040881785.1 Vicinamibacterales bacterium | reverse complement strand
CTAAACGGTGAGCAGATCGCCGATCTGGTCCGAACAATACGCAAGAGCCACTGACCCACTCATCTACTCTGGCGACGCCGTCGCTACAACTGGGTCGTGCGTAACCTCAGGGCGTTGAGGATCACCGAGACCGAGCTCAGCGTCATCGCGGCGCTCGCCCAGATGGGGCTGATCAGGATCCCGATCACTGGATACAGCACACCGGCCGCCACCGGCACCCCCACCGCGTTGTAGACAAAGGCCAGAAACAGGTTCTGCCGGATGTTCTTCATCGTCGCGCGGCTCAAACGCCTGGCGCGGACGATCGCGCGCAGGTCCCCCTTGACGAGCGTGATGCCGGCGCTTTCCATCGCCACGTCGGTGCCGGTTCCCATGGCGATGCCGACCGAAGCCTCGGCGAGCGCCGGCGCGTCGTTGATGCCGTCGCCGGCCATCGCGACGACGCGTCCCTCGCGCTGCAGGCGCTGGACGACGTCGCGCTTCTGGTCCGGAAGGACGTCGGCGATGACCTCGTCGATCTTCAGCTTCGAAGCGACAGCCTGCGCGGTGCCCTTGTTGTCGCCCGTGAGCATGACGATCTTCAAGCCGTCCGCATGGAGCATCCGGATGGCCTCCTCAGTGGAGGCCTTGATCGGGTCGGCTGCGCCGATCGTCCCGGCCGGCGCGCCGTCCACCGCCAGGAACATCACGGTCTGCCCTTCCCGGCGCTGCGCATCGGCACTCGTTCCCAGGCCCGTGATATCGATACCGGACTCCTGCATGAGCGTCGCATTGCCGAGCAGGACCTTCCGGCCGTCGATCGTGCCGGTCACGCCGCGGCCGGTGAGCGAGTCGAAATCCGTTGCCGCAGGAATCGTCACGTTGCGGTCGCGCGCCCCCGCGACGATCGCCGCGGCAAGCGGATGCTCGCTGGCCTGCTCGAGCGCCGCCGCCAGCGCCAGCACCTCGACATCCGTGAACGGCGCCTGCGCGGTCACGTGCGCGAGACGCGGCTTCCCTTCCGTCAGCGTGCCGGTCTTGTCCACGACGAGCGTGTCCACTTTCTCCAGCCGTTCGAGCGCCTCGGCGTTCTTGATCAGGACGCCGGCGCCGGCGCCGCG
>JBBECO010000069.1:0-6037 GCA_040881785.1 Vicinamibacterales bacterium | reverse complement strand
GCACGGCCGACCGGGTAGATCCCGTTGAACAGGAACTTGAACGTCCCGTGCGGCTGCGCGCGGAACGTGATCTCCGGTCCAAAGACGAACGCCTTCCCCTGGCCGACGGTCGCCTCGAAGGCCGTCGTCCCGCCCTCGAGATAATTCTGCCCCCAGGCCCAGCCGCTTCGAAGCGGCGTCGCCGAGTCGAACCACATGACCGGCCGGACGCCGCGCGCGGCGGCATTCGGCTGGAGCCGGAAGACCGGACTGTTGTTGAAGAACACGTCCATCTGATCCTTCGCTCCGGCGGCCGACGGCGCGGTAGTGTCCACGGCCACCCGCACGATCGAACCCGGGACGTAGAACTTCTCGCTGCCCAGCGCACGATCCGGCTGGTTTGGCTGGCGGTCGACGAGGTAATCGGTCACCGGGAGCTCCAGCGTGGCGGCAATCGCCTCCGCGGCGGACCCGGCCGCAATCACCACCCCACCGGCCTCGACGAACTTGCGGACGTTGGCGGCGGCGGTCGCGCCGCTGCCGGTGCCGCTGGTCACCTCGCACAGGCTCCGCAGGTCGGGATCGGTCGGCTTGGCCGCCGCCGCGCCGGCCTGCCCGCCGCCCCCGCCACCGCCCCGTCCGCCGCCGCCCCCGCCGAAGCTCGCGCCGGACGGCATGATGATCACGTCGTACTTCGATTTCAGCGCCGTATCGTCGAAGCCCGCGCCGCAGACGACCGTGAAGGGGAACTCGAACCGCTCGAGCAGGAAGCGCGTCCAGCCGGACGGCATCGAGCCGGTCTGCGTGTCCCACAGCGCGATGCGCTTCGTCGCCAGCTTCGTGGCGCCAGGTCCTGGCGCGGCGCTGGTGGCGTGCATGTCGACGCCCAGCTCCTTCGCCGCCGTCTGCACGACCTGCGTGGTGGTCGCGCTGGCCGTGACATAGAACGACCCGACCGGGTACGTCGTGCCGTCGAGCGTCACGGGCGCGGCGATGCGATACACCTCACCGTTGGCCTTGAGCACGCGGTTGGCGACCGTGAACCCGTCGTTGATCGCCGGTGAGATCAGGTAACCGGCCGCGGCCGTCCCCTTGATCGTCCCGGGCTTCGGCGTCGCGAGACCCTGGATCTCGGTGAACGGCCCCGTGACATCGTCCATCAGGCGATCGAACGTTACGCCCATCTGGTAGGCGAGTGTCCAGCCGGCGCTGTCATAGGGACGACGGGGGATGCCGCGCTCGTCCATGTCATTGGGATGGTCCTGCGGCTCGAACATGTCGAGCACGTGCGCCCGGCCCGCCTGCGCCGTCTTCACCACGTAGGAGCCGGCCGGATAGGTCTTGCCTGCGGCCGTGAACGGCGCGGTCGCCTGGTGGATCTCGACGCCGACGTAGCGGAGGGCGTTGACGAACTTCGTGGCCGTCGGGAAGTCGGCCTGGTCGGCGCTGATCACGAACACGCGCGGATCACGGCGTGCGGGATCCTTCAGCGCGGCGTTGTAATGCGTCATCTGAAGACCACCGCCGCCGCCCCGGCCGCCGCCGCCGCGCCCGCCCCGACCCTGCCCTGAGCCTGTCGAAAGGGCGGCGCCCTGCGCCGCGGCCGGCGCCCCGCGCCCCGCGGGGGCCGCAGGCGGAGCGGCCTCGGCCACGGTGGTCCGCAGCCGCTCCATGTCTTCGTTGGAGATCGTCCAGTGATCGCGCGAGCCGCGCTCGATCTGGTTCGATCCCATCTTGTAGATGTTGTAGAGGAACTGGTCCTTGTAGCGAGACGCCAGGTCGATGACCGCGTAGTTCGCCGTGACCGAGTAGTCGATCGACTGGCGGAACTTCCATTCCTGCGGGACGATCGGCGCCGGCAGATCGCCGCGCGGCAGGATGGTGTTGATGTTGAGCGGGATCTGGCTCGGCGTCGGATTCCCGATGATCTCGGTGAGCAGCCCGATGATGTTCTGGAAGTACGCCGTCGTGCGCAGACCGCCGTTCCACCACGTCGAGTACGAGGCGCCGGAGCGCATCGTGAAGCCCGGCTTCCCTTCCTGAAGGAACCGGTGGTGCATCGCCGCGCCGACCAGGTCGAGGCCGGTCACGATCATCGGATCGAAGTTGTAGTTGAACGGATCGCGGAACGGCGGCGAGAAGATCACCGTGCCGGCGGGACCCGACTGGTGATGGTTGTACATGATCTGCGGCAGCCACTCCCAGTACATCATCCGGTTCAGGTTCTGGGATTCCTTCGTGTTCGACATGTAGAAGTCGCGGTTGTTGTCGTGCCCCGCGTACTTCTCGTACAGGCGCGGACTGCACGTCCGTCGCTGCTGGGGATCCGGATTCTGCATGTAGCACTTCGAGACCATCTGCATGCCGTCCGGATTGGCGTGCACGGCGACCACGATCACGTCACGCAGGATCCGCGTGGTCTCTTCATCGGTCCGGCTCACCAGCTGATACACCGTCTCCATGAGCTGATGCGCGCCGACGACCTCGGTGGCGTGAAGGCCCCCGTCGATCCAGACGACCGACTTGCCTTCCTTCGCCAGGGCGCGCGCCTGCTCCTCGCTGATCCCGCGCGCGCGATGCAACTGCTGCGAAATCTGCTTGTAGCGATCCAGTTTCGCGTGGTTCTCCGGCGCGGTGATGATCGCGGCGAGATGCGGGCGCCCTTCCTCGGTCTTGCCGATCTCCACCACCCGCATGCGCGGGGATTCCTTGTCGAGCGTCTGCCAGTAGGCCTGGAGCTGATCGTAGGTGGCGAGGTGATAGTCGTCGCCGATATTGAAACCGAACTGCTGTTTGGGACTGGTGATCGTCTGTGCGGTGACCGACGATGCGACGGCCAGCAGGGCCGCGATCGCTACCGCCATACGCGGGGTGCGCCTGTACATCCTGTCCTCCTCGGGGGAATAACCGGGTAACGATAACACGCCGTCCACGGTGGCACTCGGTCAGGCCGATGTGCCGGTTTCCCGGCGGTGCGTCCAGGCGTGCAGCGCGATCACGACGGCCATCAGCGCCAGCCCCAGAGCGTCCAGCCGGACGTCCGCGAAGAACAGCAGCGCGCCTGCGACACCCAGTGCGATCCGTGCAAGCGCGCCGGCCGGACCCAGGATCCAGCCGCCGAACGCGCCGGCGAACGCGCCGATGGCGAGGGCGGCGGTGAGCGCCGTCCAGGCCACCGACACCGCGGGCGCCTGCAGCAGCAGGCCGGACCCTTCGGGCGTCAGCGTGAACGCAAACGGCACCAGGAACGCCGGCAGCGTGTACTTCCACGTCAGCATCATCGTCCTGAACGGATTGCCGCCGGTGATGGCGGCCGCGGCAAAGGGCGAGAGCGCCGTCGGCGGGCTCACCTCCGACAGGACGGCGTAGTAGAAAATGAACATGTGCGCAGCTGGGGCCGGGACACCGCTCTGCACGAGCGCCGGCGCGACCATCACGGCCGCGATGATGTACGACGCCGTGACCGGCACCGCCAGCCCCAGCAGCCACACGGCGAACGCCGAATACAGCACGGTCAGAAAGAGGTGGCCGCCGGCGAGGGTCACGATGATTCCGGCGATCTTGAGGCCGAGCCCGGTCAGCGTGACGACGCCGACGATGATGCCGGCAGTCGCCGTCGTGGCGACGACGCCGAGGACGCCGGTAGCGCCGGTGCGCAGCGCATCGGCGAGTTTTGCCGGCCAGAGCGCGGTCTCGCGCCTCACGAAGCTGAGGACCACGGCGAGCACCGTCGCCCAGAACACCGCTCGGAACGCCGAGAATCCCATCACCATGAGCGCCGCGATCGCGATCAGCGAGGAGAAGTGATAGCCGTAGCGCTTCGTGAGCGTCCAGACGTCCGGGGTATCGACAACCGCCGCGCGCGTGCCGGCGCGGCGGGAGTCGGCCTCGATCATCAGGAAGATCGAGAGGTAGTAGAGGATGGTCGGGATCGTCGCCATGACGAGGACCTGCAGATACGAGATGCGCAGGAACTCGGCGATCAGGAACGCCGCGGCGCCGAGCGTCGGCGGCGACAGCAGCGCGCCGATGCCGGCGGCCGAGAGGATCGCGCCGCCCGTCTCCGGTTTGAAGCCGGCGCGGCGCAGGAGAGGCCACGAGACCGACCCGAGCATCACCGTCGTGGCGACGCCGCTGCCTGACACCGTGCCGAGCAGAAAGCCGGCGAGCGTCACGGTGCGTCCCGGCGCGGCGCCCGAGCGCGATTTCCCCATCGCCGCCATGGCCCAGTCGATGAAGAACTGGCCGGCGCCGGACTTCTCGAGGACGGCGCCGTAAATGGTGAAGAGGATGATGTAGGTCGCCGCAACGTCGAGCGGCACGCCGAAAATTCCCTCGAGCGTCATGTAGAGCGTGCCGATGAGGCGGTCGGGCGGATAGCCGCGATGCGCGAAGAGCGAGAGGCCGATGGTGTCGAGGTGCGGTCCGAGCCACGCGTAGACCAGGAAGACGGCCGCCGTCACCGGCAGGATCCAGCCGACGGTGCGCCGCGTGGCTTCGAGGACGAGCAGGATGGTGACGCCGCCGAGCACCATGTCGATCGCGAGCGGATCGGCGGCGCGATAGATGAAGCGATCGAAGTCGATCAGCGGCCACGCGAGTGCGGCAATCGAGGCAACGACGAGCGCGCCGTCGGCGATCCCCACGCGCGCCCGCGCTCCACGGATCCGCGGAAACAGCAGGAAGCAGAGCACCAGGGAGACGAGCAGAAAGCTGACGCGGTAGATCTGCGGCTGGACGATGAAGAGGACCCAGTAGAGGGCGTAGAGCGAGAGACCAATGGCCAGGGCGGCGGCCGTGCGCCCCACCGCCCCGTCGAGCCGGCGGACGGGCGCTTCGTCGGCTGGAACGGCGGTCGGTGCTGATGACGTCATTCGACGGCGGACATTCTAGCTGGTACGGCGGATCCCCACGAACTCACCGCAGAGGCCGCAGAGAACGCAGAGGCACTCTGGAAAATTTGTCTTGACGTCTCAGCGTCCTCTGCGTTCTCGGCGGTGAGGTATTGAGACAGCGGCGGCTATCTAGCGGGTGGCCGCTCGCTGTAGAAGCGTAAGGCGCCGGGGTGAAAGTCTGCCGGCGATCCCTTGGTGGCGGTCTCGAGCGACAGCCTGCGCGCCTCCGGATGGATCGCGGCCAGCTCGGATTGCTGCTCGAACAGGACGCGCGTGATGTCGTAGGCGAGCGGCTCGGGCATGGCGCGGTTCACGACGAGCACGTTCGCGACGCCGACGACCGACACAGGCGAATCCACCCCCGGATAGGCCTTCGCGGGGATCTCCAGCGGGAAATACAGCGGACCGTGATCGTGCTGGAGCGCGGGCACGAGATCGCCGGTCGGGATCATGCGGATCGTGATGCCCTGCGAGTGCGCCAGGTCCTGGACGGCGGCGGTCGGCAGGCCGCCGCTCCAGAAAAAGGCGTGGACCTTACCGTCCTTCAGCGCGCCCGCAGATTCCGAAGCGCCGAGCCCCTGGCGCGTGAGGTCGGCATCAGGATTCAGCCCCGCCGCGCGCAGCACCCGGAACGCGATGACCTCGGTGCCGCTGCCGGGGGATCCCGTTGAGACCGTTCTGCCCCGCAGACCTTCGACCGAGGAAATGCCGCTCGAGGCCAGCGTGACGAGATGTGTGTAGTTCGAATAGAGGACTGCGAGGCTGACGGCCGGCACCGGCGATCCCTCGAAGGCGCCGCGGCCGTTTACGGCGTCGGCGACGGTATCGGCGAGCGCAAACGCGATGTCTGCCTTCCCGTCCCGAATCAGTTTCAGGTTGTCGACGGATGCCGCGGTGACCTCTGCCGAGGCGCGGATACCGGGGATGTGCTCGTTGAGGACCTTGGCGAGGCCGCCGCCATAGGGATAGTAGACGCCGCCCGTGCCGCCGGTGGCGATCGAGAGAAACTGTGCGGGCGAGCCGTCGCTACCGCCGCACGATGCCACGGCGAAAATGGCGAACGGCAGGACACTACAACGAGATAGCTTCAGCATTCGGTCGGCATTCCTCAATGCGCGTGGGGCCCCACCCCCACGCGCTCTCGCTCGCGGGCGCCGCAAAAG
>JBBECO010000068.1:0-6104 GCA_040881785.1 Vicinamibacterales bacterium | reverse complement strand
CCCCTACACGCGCCCTCGCTCGCCGCTTCGTCGGCTCGCTCCGGTCGCGTGGCTCACTCGCTGGCGCTCCTTCGCGGTTGCGCTTTGTGAGATAGGCTCTTCGCATGCCTGAGACACCGTCGCATCTGTCTGGGAAGGTCGCGCTCGTCACCGGCGGATCGAAGGGCATCGGCGCCGGGATCGCCGAGGCCCTCGCCGGCGCGGGCGCGTCGGTGGTCTCGACCAGCCGGTCGGGTGCGGGGCCGACCGCGCCCAATCTGCTCCAGGTGCGCGCCGATGCGCGGAAACCGGAGGATGCCACGCGCGCGGTGGCCGAAGCCGTCCGGGCCTTCGGCGGCCTCGACATCCTCGTGAACAACGCCGGCATCGGCGCCTTCGGGAACGTCGCCGACATGTCGATCGACGAGTGGCAGCAGGTGATCGACACGAACCTGAGCGGCGTCTTCTACTGCTGTCACGCGGCGATCCCGGAGATGCGGAAGCGCGGCGGCGGCTGGATCATCAATATCAGCAGCCTCGCCGGCAAGAACGCGTTCGTCGGCGGGGCTGCCTACTGCGCGTCGAAGGCGGGCCTCAACCAGTTCAGCGAAGCGCTGATGCAGGAGGTGCGGCACGACGGCATTCGTGTGAGCTACATCATGCCGGGATCGGTCGCGACCGACTTCGGCGGTCCGACCGGGCGCGAGAAGGCGCCGTGGAAGATCGCCGTCGAGGACGTCGCGGACGTCGTGATGGATCTGATCGCCACACCCGCGCGCACGCTGCCGAGCCGCATCGAGCTGCGCCCGTCGCAGCCGCCCAGGAAATGATCCTTGTCAACTCCCAACGTTTGCGTTTAGACAGCGGGTGTGTGGCCGGCGAAGGCCTGTCAGTCCACGGCGCCTCGGCCGGACGGCCGGAAAATCACGCCTCCGGCGCGGGCCTCACGATGCCGCCTCGGCTCGGGTTTGCCCGTATGCCTTGCGAGGATCAGGGTCAGCTCATTGCCAGTCCGTCCGCCAGTGGCGAATCACTGCCTCGGCGGATGGGAGCGCCTGCGGCGCGATTTTCGCCGCTGACGCAGCGGCCTGGCCGCATCGCGCCGTGGACTGACAGGCCTCCGCCGTGATGCACCCGCTGATATGCCTTCCTCCAGCTCCCAACTGGCCAACCCCCGATTTGAAGGTTGGAAGTCGGAGGTTGGCAGTTGGAAGTTGTCACGCTCACTCTGTTCTGAGCGCGACGGCGGGGTGAACCTTCATCGCCGCGCGCGTGGGCAGCCAGCACGCGAGCAGTGCGACGGCGAGCAGCACGAACACGACGGCGGCGAAGCTGACCGGATCGGTCGGCTCGACGCCGTAGAGCAGCGCGCGCAGCGTCTTCACGAGTGCGAGCGCGGCGCCGATCCCCAGGACCGCGCCAACCGCGGTGAGCAGCAGTCCGCGCGACACGACCAGTTGCATGACGTCCTTCGGCCGCGCGCCAAGAGCCATCCGAATGCCGATCTCTCGCGTTCGCTGCGCGACGGCCTGCGACAGCACACCGAAGATCCCCGCCGCCGTGAGCACGAGCGCGACGAGCGCGAACGCGCCCATGAGCATCAGCACGAAGCGCTGCTTCGCAAACATGTCCGCGTACGTATCCGCGACGAGCGCGACCTTCTCGACCGGCTGGTTCGGATCGATGGACCAGATCTGTTCCTTGATGAGCGGGATCGCCCGCGACGGATTGTCGGCGCGCACGATCAGCTGTGCGTAGCTGTAGCTGCGGCGCGGGGCAGCCGTCGGCTTCGGTGGAGCGGCAGGCTTCTGGGGCCCGGCATCTGCCGATGCCGCGGGTTTGGGAGGACGGGCAATGTACGGGTGGTAGAACTGCAGCGCCGTTCGCTCATCGCCTCCCGCCGTCGTCTGGACGCTGCCCACGACCCCGATCACCGTATACCAGGGCCAGGTCGAGGACATACGGAACCGCCGACCGACAGCATTCCCGTCCGGCCAGTACCTGTCCGCGAAGGCCTGGCTGACGATGACGTTGCCCTCCGGCTCACCCGGCGCGAAGTTGCGTCCGCCGAGGAATGGGATCCTCAAGGTGTCGAAGTATGCCGGCGCCACGGTGCCGTTCGGGATGACCGCCGTCTTGCTGTCAGGCGTACCGTGCCCCTCGATCTCCGGGCGGCCGAACGTGATCCCTCCGATACGCGGCGGTGTTCCCTGGCTCACCGCGACACCCGTAATCCCTTCGACGCCGTTTAGCTTCTCGCTCAGGGTGTCGAAGAACCCGACGTTCGCGGTCATCGTCGGATAGCGATCGGACGGCAGCGCGATGTACATGGTGATCAGGTCCTCGGGCTCGAAACCACTGTCGATCGCATTGAGGTTCGCGAGCGTGCGCGTCATCAGCGCGGCGCCGACGAGCAGAACGACGGCAAAGGCGACTTCGAGCACGACGAGACTGCCGGGAACGCGGCCATAGGAGCCGCGCGTGCCGGAGCCGCCAGCCGTCCTGAGCGTCGTTTCCAGGTTGGGTCGCGAGCCGCGCAGCGCGGGGAAGAGGCCGAACAGGAAGCCAGTGAGGATCGTGAGAACCGCGGCGACGGCGAGCACGCGGCCGTCGACTTCGACGGGCGTGGTGCTCCGAGACACCATGTTCGGCGGCGCTGCCGCGAGCACGGCGTCCACTCCCCAGCCGGCGATCAGGATTCCAAGACCGCCGCCCGCGATCGCGAGCAGCAGGCTTTCGACGAGCACGGACCGGACGAGCAGTCCCCGGCCGGCGCCGAGCGCCGAACGGATCGCCATCTCTCGCTGGCGGGTGGGGCCCTGCGAGAGGAACAGGTTGGCGACGTTCGCGCAGGTGATGAGCAGGACGAAGCCGACGGCGCCGAGCAGCACGAGCAGAGCGGTGCGGGTCGTGGGATCGATGTTCGCGATGCGCTTCTGCTCGAGCCGCAGGCCCCAGGTCATCGGGATGGGCATCTCGCTGTTCATCCGCTCGGCCAGCCTGTCGGCGAGCGCCTGCGCATCCGCCTGCGTGACGCCAGGCGCCAGCCGTCCAAGACCGTACCCGGGGAACCTGGTCTCGGAGACGTAGGCCTGCAGGTTGACAGGCAGCCAGAAGGATTCCTCCTCGTTGAGCAGCCTGAAGCGGCGGGGCAGGACGCCGATCACCGTATAGTCGGTCTCGTTGAGCGCGATCTGCCGGCCGAGGACGTCCCCTTCGCCGCCGAAGCGCCGGCGCCACAGGGCGTCGCTGATCAGGACGACTCGCTCGGAGCCGGGTGCCCCATCGCCAACCGCGAACGGACGGCCGATCTGCGGCCGCACGTCCAGCATCGGGAAGAGACCGAGTGACACGTTGAGCCCGCTGAGGCGCTCGGGCTGGGTGCCGCCGGTGACGTCCATCTGCTGGGGTGCGTAGACTTCGAAGCGCTCGAACAGCGCCTTCTGCGCCTGCCAGCCGAGCACCTTCTGCGGCGTTATCTGGCTGCCGCCGCCGCCCCTGACGCTGTGCCAGTGCATGACGTCCACGAGCCGGTCGGCATATGGGAAGGGCGCCGGCCGCAGCACTGTCTGGTCCACGACGCTGAACACGGCGGTCGCGGCTCCGATCCCGAGCGCGAGCGTGAACAGAATCAGCAGGGTGTAGGCAGGCCGCGCCGCGAGGCGCCGGCACGCGATCCTGACGTCCTGGACAAGTGGCATGGGCGTTAGACGGATCCGTGACCGAATTGGATGGCTATAATCCGAGGGTGACCGAGCAAACCATCGCGCACTACAACCTCCTCGAGCCCATCGGCCGCGGGGCGCTCGGCGAAGTCTACCGCGCCCGCGACACGAAGGTCGGGCGAACAGTCGCGCTGAAGATCCTCGACCCCGGACTCGTCGCCGACGATACGCGTCGCCTCGCGCTGTTCGACGAGGCCAGGCTGGCGGCCCGGCTGTCCCATCCCAACATTGCCACGTTGTTCGAGGCCTCCGAAGCCGGCGGCGTGAGCTACTTCGCGTACGAATTCGCCGCCGGCGCCCCGCTGCGGGCGGAGATGGCCGGCCGCGCGATGCATCCGCGGCGCGCCGTCGAGCTCTGCATCCAGATCGCCGACGCGCTCGCCGACGGTCACGCCGCCGGCATCCTCCATGGCGACCTGCGTCCGGAAACGATCGTCGTCACCGGCAAGGGCAGCGCGAAGCTCCTCGACTACGGGATGTGGCGGTGGACGCGGGGCGGCCACGTGCGGCGCGCCGCCGCGCGGGCGCCGGAGTCGCTGCCGGCCGACGATGCCGCGATCGTGAGCTACATGGCGCCGGAACAGGCGCTCGGCGGCGAGACCGACGGCCGCGCCGATCTGTTTTCGCTCGGCACGCTCCTCTACGAGATGCTGACCGGACGGAACCCGTTCAGGGCGGCCTCGGTCGCCGACACGGTGATGAACGTGGTGAGAGCCACGCCCGCGCCGCCGTCAGGCGGGCGACACGACATCCCGGAGGAACTGGACGCGATGACGGCACGCGCCCTGTCGAAGCCGGTGGAGAGCCGGTTTCAAAGTGCCGCGTCGTTCTCGGCGGAGCTGCGGAGCGTTGCCGCCATGCTCGATGTCCGGACGGGCGAGCACAGCGGAGACTTCCTGCTCCCGGTGGACGACGAGGCCGACCGCACACCGGCGGCCGTCTGGCTCGCCGGCCTGGCCGGGATCGCTGCCGTCGCCGCCCTGCTGTGGTGGTTGGCGCGCTGAGCGACGGAGAGAGCGGGGCGCACGGGATTACGTTCCCTGCGCTCCGTCGTTCTCCACGGTCGTGATCTCCCTCCACCTCTCCAGGTCGATATTCGCGCCCGACAGGACGATCGCGACCGTCTTCCCCCGTACCTCCAGCTTTCCGGACAGCACGGCGGCCACGGCCGCGGCGGCGGCCCCCTCGATGATCAGCTTCTCGTGCTTCGCGACCCCGCGGACGGCTTCGCGCAGATCCGCTTCCGAAACCACCGCGATCCGCGCCACGCGCTGGCGGACGATGTCGAACGTCGGCGTATCGGGATCGAGGTTGCCGCTCAAGCCGTCCGCAAGCGTCTCGCCGACATCGATCGGCACGATCCGCCCGGCCTTCAGGCTCGACGTAAACGGCGTCGACGCGTCGACCTCCGCGCCCGCCGCCTCGGCACGGCCGTCGAGTCCGATGGTGATCCCGCTGATCAGCCCGCCGCCGCCGATCGCCGCAACGATAACCTCGACGCCGGGACCGTCGTCGAGGATCTCGAGCGCCACGGTCCCCGCGCCCGCGATGACATCCGGGTGCGCATACGGCGAGATGAACACCCCGGGTCCGCGCGCGCCGTGCGCCTTGGCGCGCCGCTCGGCGTCGTCGTAATCCGCGCAGAGCCGAAGCTCCGCCCCGGCTTCCCGGATCGCCTCGATCTTCGTGCGGGGCGCGTGTTCCGGGACGTACACGGTGAGAGGGATACCGGCGGCCGCCGCCGCATGCGCCATCGCGCGCCCGTGGTTGCCCGCCGAGGCCGTCACGATCGACGGCGCAGCGGGCCCCGTGGTAGCCGCCAGCTTCAACACGGCATTGGTTGCGCCGCGGATCTTGTAAGAGTGCGTGGGCTGCAGCGTCTCGAGCTTGAGGAAGACCTCTGCGTGGGCCGCCTTCGAGAGCCAGGCGGAATGCCGCAGCGGCGTACGGAGAACCCGTCCCTGGATCCTGGCCGCCGCCGCCTGGATCTCCGCGAGCGTCAGCGGGGGGCTCCCGCGTCGGTGAGGATCTGCGGCAGGTTGGCCGCGAACGCGCTCCGCGCCATCACGTCGTCTATGCCGGCCTCGCGCGCCGCCACGATCATCCGCGTATCCACGTGCGAGACGAAGCCCGCAATCGGTATCGTCTCGAGCTCAGGGTCTGCCTTCAGCGCCGCGACGGTATTGATCGCGTCAGCCTTCGCGCTGTTGATGTCGAAGATGATGAGGGACGGTTTCAGCGCGCGCGCCTGGGACAGGATCTCCGGCGGCGTCCGCGCGAACACGATCTCGGCGCCGACACCCTTTGCCGTTGCGCGGATCTTGGAGGAGAACATCAGGTCATCGACAGCCACCAGAATCATGAGAACGATTCTAGTCTCATGGGGGGGGGGGGGGGGGG
>JBBECO010000067.1:0-6110 GCA_040881785.1 Vicinamibacterales bacterium | reverse complement strand
CACGGCATCGGCATCCATCCGGTCAGGAAGCAGCTCAAGCTCGCGGAGTTCAAGCCGGCCTTCGGCCTGAACCCCGAGATCCTTGCGCGCTACGCGGCGAACCGTCTGCGCGTCGTCCGGCAGGTCCGCTATTCCACCGCGTGCGAGAACTGCCTCGACCTCGTGCTGTTCCTGAACGGCATCCCCGTCGCGACAGCGGAGCTCAAGACCGACTTCACGCAGAGCGTGCAGGACGCGATCGACCAGTACCGCTTCGACCGCCATCCACGGCCGAGGGGGCAGGCGGCCGAACCGATCCTCGCCTTCGGCACCGGCGCGCTCGTCCACTTCGCCGTCAGCAACAGCGAAGTCCACATGACGACGAGGCTGGAAGGCGAGGGGACCACGTTCCTGCCCTTCAACAGGGGTGATGGCGGCGCGAAGGGAAATCCGCTCAACGCGAAGGGGCACCGCACCGCCTACCTGTGGGAAGACGTCTGGGCGCGCGAGAGCTGGCTCGAGATCCTCGGCCGGTATCTCATCGCGGGCCGCGACGAGAAGAAGCAGATCGCGAGCGTCATCTTCCCGCGCTTCCATCAGCTCGACGTCACGCGGAAGCTCCAGGCGGCCGTCCTCGCGGACGGCGCCGGCGGGCGGTATCTCGTCCAGCACTCCGCCGGGTCCGGCAAGACCAACTCGATCGCCTGGAGCGCGCACTTCCTCGCGGAGCTGCACGACGCGAACGAACGGAAGCTGTTCGACTCCGTCGTGGTCATCTCCGACCGCACGGTGATCGACACGCAGCTTCAGGAGGCGCTCTTCGGCTTCCAGCGGCAGACGGGCGTCGTCGCCACGATTACAGGAGACGACGCGAGCAAGAGCGCGGAGCTCGTGGAGGCCCTCTCCGGCAACAAGAAGATCGTCGTGTGCACGATCCAGACGTTCCCCTACGCGCTGAAGGAAGTCCGGAGACTCGCGGCGACGGAAGGCAAGCGCTTCGCCGTCATTGCGGACGAGGCGCACAGCTCGCAGGCCGGCGAGGCCGCGGCGAAGCTGAAAGCGGTGCTCTCACCCGAAGAGTTCGCGGAGCTCGAGGAAGGGGGAGAGGTCGGCGCCGACGACATCCTCGCCGCCCAGATGGCGGCGCGCGCGCGCGAGGCCGGCATCACCTACGTCGCCTTCACCGCCACGCCGAAGGCCAAGACGATGGAGCTGTTCGGCGGCCGGCCGGATCCATCCAGACCGGCGGGCCCCGGCAACCTTCCGTCGCCGTTCCACGTGTATTCGATGCGCCAGGCCATCGAGGAGGGGTTCATCCTCGACGTCCTGCAGAACTACACCCCCTACAAGCTGGCGTTCAGGCTTGCGCACAACGGGAAGGATTACGACGAGGAGCGGCCGGAATGGAGCCAGCGGCGAAGCGCGGGCGGAATGGAGGCCTCCAGTCGGGGTGCAGGGGGCCCCGACGAAAGAGAAGTCGAGCGCAGCGCGGCGATGAAGGGGATCATGGGCTGGGTGCGGCTGCACCCCTACAACATCGCGCAGAAGGTCCAGATCGTCGTCGAGCACTTCCGCGAGCACGTGGCGCCGCTCCTGGACGGCAAGGCCAAAGCTATGGTCGTCGTCGGGAGCCGCAAGGAAGCCGTCCGCTGGAAGCTCGCGATCGACAGGTACATCCTCGAGCGCGGCTACGCGATCGGCACGCTGGTGGCGTTTTCCGGCGAGGTGAACGATGCCGAGTCGGGTCCCGATCCGTTCACCGAGACCAGCGTCTCGCTCAATCCGCGGTTGAAGGGGCGCGACATCCGGAGGGCCTTCAAGGGTGACGACTACCGGATCCTGCTCGTCGCCAACAAGTTCCAGACCGGCTTCGACCAGCCGCTGCTCTGCGCGATGTATGTGGACAAGCGGCTTGCCGGCATCCAGGCCGTGCAGACGCTGTCGCGCGTGAACCGCGCCTGGCCCGACAAGGACCGGACGTTCGTCGTCGATTTCGTCAACGATCCGAACGAGGTGCTCGAGGCGTTCCGGACGTACTACGAGACCGCCACGCTCGCGGCGACGTCCGACCCGGACATCGTCCACAACCTCCGCACGAAGCTGGATGCCGCCGGTCACTACGACACGGCGGACGTGGAGCGGGTGGTTGTGGTGGAGCTGAACCCGGCGTCGAAGCAGGGAGACCTGGCGGCGGCGATCGACCCTGTCGCCAGGGAGCTGCTGTCGAAGTACAAGTCGGCGCGCGACGCATGGATGGCCGCGAAGACGAGGGCGGACGATGAGGCAGCCGGGATCGCGCAGTCGATGATGAACGAGCTCGTCCTGTTCAAGGGGGACATGGGGGCGTACGTCCGCCTCTACACGTTCCTTTCGCAGATCTTCGACTACGGCAACACGGATCTCGAGAAGCGGGCGATCTTCTACCGGCGGCTGATCCCGCTGCTCGAGTTCGGCCGCGAGCGTGAGGGAATCGACCTCTCCAAGCTCCGCCTCACGCATCATCAGCTCAAGACGCGCGGCCAGCAGTCCATGCCTCTGTCGGGCGAGAAGCCCGAGCTGTTCCCGCCAGGAGAGACCGGCACCGGCGTCGTCCGCGAGCGCCAGAAGGCGTTCCTCAGCGAGATCATCGCGAAGCTGAACGACCTGTTCGAAGGGGACCTGACAGACGACGACCAGCTGGTGTACGTGAACAACGTGATCATGGGGAAGCTGCTGGAGTCTCAGAAGCTGCAGCAGCAGGCGGCGAACAATACCAAGGAACAGTTCGGCGCGTCTCCGACGCTGACCTCAGGGATCACCGACGCGATCATGGACGCGATGGATGCGCACGCGACGATGAGCAAGCAGGCGCTCAACTCCGACAAGATCCGCGAGGGGATCAAGGATATTCTGTTGAATTACGCGGGGCTGTGGGAGGCGCTGAGGGAGAAGGCGGGCGGGGGCGTGGAGGAGGTGTAGGGGGATGCCTGACATCAATCTGACGCAGGCGGACGCCGACGCGCTCCTTACTATGGAGAAGCACAAGGCCGAGGATACGACGTACGAGTATCCGAGCCTGGGTGGCGCGATCCGCATTCCGCTGCAGAGCCCTGACAAGCGCGAGGTGTTCTTTCTGGACGTGACTCGCAGCCAGGTTGTGCTGTCGAAGGGCACCTATCAGAATCGCGCGCGAGGCGTGGCGATTCTCGCGCGTGTGGATTTCAGTGGTGCTCCACACCGCAATCCAAACGATGAGGAGATTCCCTGCCCGCATCTGCACCTGTATCGCGAGGGTTACGGTGACCGCTGGGCATTCCCGCTGCCGGCCCAGTTCAGCGGGGCTGGCGATCCGTGGCTTCTGCTGCTAGAGTTCATGCAGTTTGTGAACGTCACCGTTCCGCCAGACATCAAGAGGGACCTCTTCACGTGATCGACGAAGTCAGTGGATTGCTCGACCAGTACGCGCAGTGGGTGCGTGACAAGAGCATCCTGCGTGAAGTGAGCGAGCAATACGTCGAGATCACGACCCCGTACCTGGATCGTCACAACGATTACACGCAGATCTACGTCAGGAAAGAGAACGGAGCGTTCGTCCTTACCGACGGCGGAGACACTATCCAGGACCTGAGAGCCTCGGGATGCGACCTCGAGACGTCCAAGCGCAAAGAGCTCCTCGCCAGCGCACTCAACGGGTTCGGCGTCAGGCGGGACGGCGATGCCCTGCTCGTCAAGGCGACTCCGCACGACTTTTCCCTGCGCAAGCACAATCTGGTGCAGGCCATGCTTGCCGTGAACGATCTTTTCTACTTGGCTGTTCCGGTTGTGGCGAGTCTGTTTCTCGAGGACGTCACGGCGTGGCTTGAATTGCACGACATACGTTTCACGCCGACGGTGAAGTTTACCGGGCGCAGTGGGTACGACCACACGTTCGATTTCGTCGTGCCTGCCTCCAGGCGTGCGCCGGAACGTCTCATTCGCGCTATCAATCGGCCGAGCAGGGACCTCGCCGAGGCGATGGCGTTCTCCTGGGTGGACACGAAGGAGGTGCGGCCAGCGACCTCGAAGTTCTATGCCCTTCTGAACGACGAGAACCGCGTGCCAGCGACCTCGATCGTCGACGCCCTGCGAAACTACGACATCGTTCCTGTCCTCTGGAGTCACCGCGAGGAAGTGCGGCAGGAACTGGCGGCGTAAACGCCCAAGAGCCCAGCTCGGTCCGGTCCGGACCGAGTGGTTGATCGGGCGTTGTGGCCGCCGGCCGTTCGTCTGGAGGGAAGCGGGGTGTTCCGCGGACGCAAGATGGTGGATTTCTTGACGCACAAAGATTCAGGCATCCCCGGCACAAACGGCTGGGTGGTAAGTGCAGCGAGGTTGCGGGAGGATCTTTACCATCTCGTCACCATCCTCGACACCGACCGGTACTACTGGCACTTCGACCTTGGCATTGGTGAACTCCAAAAGGAGTTCGAGCAAGGCGAACTGGATCACGCGCTAATCACAATCGCGATTCGAGCGCGCATGCTGTCGGATCACAAATCGCCACGGCCCAAGTCCGCGAGTAAGCCGTGCGGCAGCTTGTTCATCATCGACACTCGTAAAGACAACGATGGCCGCCCTCTCACCCTACGTGATGGCTGTAACAAGATCATTCACGCCGAGACGCGAGAGTTTCAAGAACGAGAAGACGGTCAGTATCTAACTGGATCCGTACTCTTGAAGGGTACTCAACTTGGGAAGAAATGGCGCGCCGAGCTCAACACGTTCAAGTTTGTCAAACTGATTTTGGCCCTTGGCAGGGAACTCGAGTCTTAGACCTCATTGCCAGGCGGGCGGCAACTCCCTCACTACGTCCGCGCCGCCACTCCCAAAGAACAGCGACGCCTCGAAAGCGTTATGCGCGCGGCAGCGCAACTCGACGTTCTCGACCGTCGCGCGTCCCCCCGCCGCGAACGGCTGGACGTGGTGGAACTCCAGGAATCCCGTCTCCCTGCATCGTCCATGTGCGCCGACGAAGGCGCAGCGGCCGCCATCCCGCTTCCACACATCGCGGCGCACGGCTGCGAGGATCTGCCTCGACATCCCATCGCCATCCCGCGCCGCTCGCGGACGGGTAACCAGCGCGGCTTTCCGGCGTTCCAGATCCTCGACGAGCAGGGTGAGCGCGCGGTCGATGATCTCGGCGGCGTCCCCGGACGGCACGGCGTGGCGGAGCAGCGCCTGCGCGCGGCGGAACCGGTCGTGCGTCTCGCGCGAGACGGTGAGCTGGATCCGATAGCGCTCAGGCGAGAGCGGCGTCGCCACCGGCGACGGGGCAACGCGGACTGGTGCAGGTCTCTGGGCAGCAGCCGCCGGGCGCGGAGCATCGACGGGCGAGGTGGAAAGGAGCGGTCCCGCCGGCGGCGGAACGGCGCGGGGCTGCGGCACCTTCCGCACGATCGCGGGGACATCCGGCTTCGGACGTAACGCCGCAACGAGCTCCTCGACCTCCCGCCGCGACTTGTGCCGGGCCGAGGCGAGGACGGCCGCATGGTTCGCGGCTGTCAGGTGAGGCGCCAGCAGCCGCACTGCCGTCAGAGTGATTGCGGACTGCTCCAGCAGGTCGAGGATCACCGGATAGTTACGTGCCGCTCGCGCCGCCTCGATCCGGTTGTAGGCGGCCCCCTCGGCGAGGTGCAGCACCTGCGTGCTGTAGGCAAACATCGACGCGCAACCCTGGCCGAGATACAGGCGCCGGCTGTCGATCTCCATCAGCGCGCGCAGCAGCGCGGCGGTCGCGCGGCGCTCCTCGAGCGCCAGGCGCTTCGCCGCGTCGAGCAGCGATTGGTCATCGAGGGTTCTGATCACGTCGTTGTTCGTCGTCATTTTCCCCTTTTAACACGGGGTTTTTGGGCTCGCTCAGGACCGCGTCGTGAGGCGATCGTCTCGCCATACGTCGCGCGCGCCGGATCGATCGTCGTTCGCGCGTCCTGGCTGACCGTCGTCGATATGCGGCATGCTCCTGATGCGGGCAAGGACGTGAGCTCGCGCGCAGCGAAAATCTCGTCAAGAGAAATGTGCGGTCGGCCAACCTTTTTTCGCCCGCGTCGATAGAACGGATCCCGGCGCCCACTTTGGTCATCCCGCGAGGCGGACGAGCGCGGGCGACGCAAGAA
>JBBECO010000066.1:0-6119 GCA_040881785.1 Vicinamibacterales bacterium | reverse complement strand
CTGAACTGGTCGATGGTGTCGGCCGGCCAGTCGGCGCCCATCGAGAAGGCGTGAGAGACGATCCGTGCGCCAGGCGCGAGCTGCTCCTGTAGTCGTGGGCGGAGTGTGGCGTTCGAGGACGACAGCAGGTACAGCGTGACCACGGTCGCCTTGGAGAGATCGGTCGTCATCGCGTCTTCCACGCGGAATTCCACCAGGTGCTCGACCCCGGCGCTCCTGGCATTCGCTCTGGCGGCGTCCACCAGTTTCGGATCGATGTCGACGCCGATCCCGCGCGCACCGTACTTCTGGGCGGCCCGGATCGGGATCCGCCCGTCTCCACAGCCGAGGTCCAGCACGGTGTCGGTTTTCTTGACATCAGCCAGCGCCAGCATGCGATCCACGACGTCTTCCGGGCTTGGCACGAACGGAGCGAGACTCTGCTGGGGTGGGAACAGCGTCAGAGCGACCAGAGCAAGGACGGCACGAATCATCCCGAAATCATAGACGAATAAGGCATTTACCCGTGCCTGCCCCTCGCACCAGGCCCCGGGTGGGGAGTATCCAGGGCCACGTCACATACAGAAGTGCCAGAAAATGGCCACTTTTCGCGTGTTTTGCGTTGCCAGCCCGGTCCCCTATCGCTTATACTTATCGGACTGCTCAGCGGGCGCACACACCAGCCTACTCACCTTACTCAGTTGGGGGACACGTGACATTCCAGGTCGGTGACAAGGTCATTTACCCAAACCACGGACTCGGCGTCGTTCAGGGCATCGAAACCAAGACCATCCTCGGCACGACCTGCGGGTTTTACCACCTCCGCATGATTGCCAATGAAACCACCGTGCTCGTGCCGGTGGACAACGTGGATGGCGTTGGCCTGCGACGCGCGATCAATAACCAAGAGATCGAACGGCTCTTTTCTCTCCTCGGCGACGGCAAGATCGACAATCACCAGAATTGGAAAGGACGTTTCAAGGACAATTCGGACCGGATGCGCACGGGCTCCATCTACGACGTCGTGGAAGTGCTCAAGAGCCTGACCTTCCTGGCCCGCTCCAAGAACCTCTCGTTCCGCGAGAAGCGCATGCTCGACCGCGCGAAGTTCCTGGTGATCTCGGAAATCTCCGAAGTCTCGCACGAGGTCTCGGCGGCCATCGAAGAAAAGGTCGACCGCGCGCTCGAGCGGTGCTTCACGATGAAAAACCGGTCGATCGCCCGCGCCAAGACGGCCAAGGCCACCGCGACGACACGCGTGACGGCCCGGCGGACGGCGAAAGCCTCGTAGGAGGGTTCGACGTCTGACGCGACAGTCTGAATGGGCCGGAGCACGAGAAGTGCTCCGGCCCTTTTTTTCTGCCAGGATGCACCCGTGATCGCTGCCGTTCGATCGATCCTCACGTACGTCGCGGTGTCGCTGTACGTGCTCCTTCTGGGGCCGCCGCTGCTGCTCATCGCCATCCTGTTCCGGCAGGTGCCGCTGCTCTACACGGTGGGCCTGGGCGGGGTGAAGCTCGGATTGCTGCTCAGCGGCGTCAAGGTCCGGATCGAGGGCGCGGAACACCGCAGGCACGACCGCGCCGCGGTGTACGCGGTGAATCACGCGAGCAACATCGAGCCGCCGATCCTCTTCTACGCACTCGCGCCGCTCTTTCCTCGTCTTCGCGTGCTGTACAAGGCGGAGCTGCGAAAGCTCCCGATCCTCGTCAGGGCCTTCGACCTCGCCGGATTCGTCCCGCTCGAGCGAGGCAACCGTGACCAGAGCCTTCCCGCGATCGATCGTGCCGCCGAGGCGCTTCGCGCCGGCAACTCCTTCCTGATCTTCCCCGAGGGCACACGCAGCCGGACGGGGCAGCTCTTGCCCTTCAAGAAAGGGGGGTTCATCATGGCTCTCAAGGCACAGGCACCGGTGGTGCCGGTGGCGATCACGGGGGCCGGGGACGCGCTCCACAAGGGGCACTTCGTCATCCAGCCCGTGACCGTCCGCGTGCGGTTCGGGACGCCCGTCGAAACGGCGGGCCTGGCGGTGGATGAGCGCGACACGCTGTCGGCGACGGTGCGCGCGCGCATGGAGCAGCTGCTCGCGGAGGAGTAGGCGATGGAGTGGATTGCGACGCTCGGCCGGACGATGGGGTTTTCGTTCGCGGCCGGGATCAATCTGTACGCCACCGTGGCGATCCTCGGCCTGGCGAGCCGCTACAACTGGGTCTCGCTTCCGCCACAGTACGAGGCCTTCGACAACGATTTCATCATTGCGGCGGCGCTGGGGCTCTACGTCGTCGAGTTCGTGGCCGACAAGATCCCGTGGTTCGATTCGATCTGGGACACCGTGCACACCGCTGTGCGTCCGCTCGGCGGTGCCGTCATCGCCGTGACGACCCTGGGCGAGGCGAGCGCCACGACCGAGGTGCTGGTCGGGCTGCTCGGGGGAACCCTGGCGGCCGGGACACATTTCACGAAGGCGGGGACGCGCGCCGTGGCCAACACGAGTCCGGAGCCGTTCTCGAACTGGATCCTGAGTCTGGGCGAAGACGCGTTCGTCATCACCCTGGGCCTTGTCGCGCTGAAGTATCCCGTGATTGCCCTGGCGGTCGTCATCGTCGGCGTCGTCATGATCGCGTTGTTCGCGACGATCCTGTATCGCGCGATCCGGAAGCGCTGGCGGCGTCAGCCGGCGTAAACAACGTGCGACGTGCGATGTGCGACGTGCGACGTGCAATGTGCGACGTGGCACCCGGCACGTGCCACGTGCCACGGTCTACCGTCCGGTCGCGAACGTGAGCGACCAGGGCTTCAGCGGCTGGCCGCCGAGCGCCATGATGCCCTCGAGCAGCTCCACCCTTATTTCCTGAAACGGTTCGAGCGGGGCCTCGAACCGGATCTCGACGGCGTGGGCCGGGTCGTTGTAGGTGGCCGTAAATGCGGGCGGGGCTGGAGGCGCCGGCCCCCCCTCCCTCGCCACGTACGTGACCTTCACACGGTCCTTGATCGAGGCGGGATCCATATCGACTGAGAACTGGATCCGGACGGGCGCGGTGCGGTCCACGTCAGTGTCAGCGGGGATCGGGGCGCTGAAGATGACGGCGGGCGGCGGTGCCGGCGGCGCGGGCGGCAGCGTGACCTCCACCGGCGCGGCCTCGGGCTCGGCCGCCAGCGCGATGGCGCTCGCGTCCACGTAGGTGGTGACCCCCTTGCGGCGAACCAGGCCGGTCACTTCCACCCAGTGGCCGGTATCGACCCGTTTGCCCGGATCGAGGTCGAAGCCCTTGCCGCGGGGGCGGATGCCGGTGACCCAGAGCGCGCCGTCGGCCGACTGGATGACGAAATCCCACGTGCCCTTGCCGAGCGCCTGCGGCAGGTCGCCGTACAGGTTGCGTCCTTTGAAGCGGCCGATCACCCGCACCTCCTGATCGACGTATCGCTCGGGTGCAAGCGCAATGGCGCGAACGGTTGCCGCGCGCGGCGGAGAGGCGGGGGAGAACGACGCCCCGAGAATCACGAAGATCTCGTCCCGGGATGGCCAGCGGCCGCGGTTGGCCGTGTCGATCAGCCGCTGGAAATCGTAGCCGGCGAACCGGCCGTCGCCCGCCTCGAGCCGCCCGAGGTCCCAGAACTCGCCGCGGACTTCTCCTTCATCGCCGTCCGTGCCCGCACGGTCCTTCCAGAGCACGTACACCGGCTTCGACGCCATCGCGAGCCGCGTCAGATCCCCTTCGACGATGAGCTTCTGGTGCAGCACGACGGTGCGGCCATGAAAGAACACCGCGGAGGCGATGAGGGCGTCGGCCGTCGTCGCCACGCGGGTGTTCTGCTGCGCAGCCGTGGCCCACACGACGCCACAGAGCAGGAGGGCTGTCAGGACGCGGATCGAGACCATTGGCAGACAGGATCGCATAAAATCCCGGTTTGTGAAGCGCGAGCACAAGCCGCCGGCGCAAACGGTTTTGCGCGACAGCAGCGAGCCGGTCTCGGAATTGACCACCAACCGGCTGTCGGTGTACCTGCGCTGCCTCAACGCGCTCGACGCCGCCGGCGTCCGGGCCGTGTCGTCGCAGTCGCTGGCGGAGCAGTTTCATCTGAATGCCGCGCAGATCCGGAAAGACCTGGCGTACTTCGGGGAGTTCGGCGTCCGCGGCGTCGGGTACTACGTCAAGGAGCTGCGCCGCCACCTGCGCCAGATCCTCGGGATCGACCGGGGTGTCTGCGTGGCGATCATGGGCGCCGGCAACCTCGGGCTCGCCCTGGCCGATTATCCGGGTTTTCGCGACGAAGGCTTCGAGATCGTCGCGATGTTCGACCACGCGCGTGACAAGATCGGGCACCGCTCCCGGGCGGGGGTGCCCATCTACGATATCCGCGAGCTGCGCAAGATCGTCCGGCGCGAGCGGATCCAGATCGCCGTCGTCGCCGTGCCCGCGGCGGCCGCCCAGGCGGTCGTCAACACGGTCGCGGCCGCCGGCATCAGGGCCGTGCTGAATTTTTCTCCCGGGGCCATCAGGGTGCCGGCGGGCGTCAAGCTGAAAAGCATGGACCTCACCGTGTCACTCGAAAGCCTCTCGTTTTTTCTCGCACACAGTGAGGACCTGCCGTGACGAAGAAGCTCACCCACGTCGGCCCCGACGGCGCGCCGCGCATGGTTGACGTGTCCGGCAAGCCGTCCACGGCGCGGGAGGCGGTGGCGCGCGGACGCGTCCGCATGTCACGCGAGGCCGCCCGGCTCGCGATCTCCGGCAGGCACAAGAAAGGCGATCCGCTCCAGACGGCCCGTTTCGCCGGCATCCTGGCGGCCAAGCGCACGTCGGACCTCATTCCGCTGTGCCACCCGCTGCAGCTCTCGTTCGTGGACGTCGTGCTAACGCCGCGCCGCGACGGCGTCGACGTCGAGGCGCGTGTCCGCACCACCGGTCCCACGGGTGTGGAAATGGAAGCGCTGACGGCCGTCTCGGTCGCGGCCCTCACGATCTACGACATGCTCAAAGCCGTGGACCGCGCGATGGTCATCGACGGCGTCCGGCTCGTGGAGAAGCGCGGCGGGCGCTCCGGTGAGTACCGCGCCCCCCGCCGGCCGGCAAAGCCGTGAATATCCTGGTCGGCATCTACAGTTCCGTCGCCGCCTGGAACATCCCGGCCGGCCACGTCGATCGCCTGCGGCAGGAGTTTCCGCAGCACGTCTTCCTGCATGCGCCGACCGAAGCCGACGTGCCGGCGCTGGTGCGCGAGGCCGATGTGGCCTTCATGTCGGAGTTGCGCCCGGCGCACCTCGCCGCGGCGCCCAGGCTGCGCTGGGTGCACAGTCCGGCGGCCGGAGTGGGGAGCATGCTGTTTCCCGCGATGGTGGCATCGCCGGTCCTGATCTCGAACTCCCGTGGCATGAGCGCGGATTCGATCGCCGAGCACGTGCTCGCGCTCACGCTGGCGCTCTTCCGGAAGTTCCCGCTGGCTTTTCGCGGCCAGGCCGCGCGGCACTGGGCGCAGGACGAGGCCATGGCCCTCCCGCCGCTTCGCGTCGTGCAGTCCTCGCGCGTGCTGATCGTCGGCCTGGGTCGCATCGGCGCCGCCTGTGCGCGGCGGTTCGCCGCCCTGGGCGCCGACGTGACGGCCGTTCGCCGCCGGATGGATCAGCCGGTGCCAGAGGGGGTGCGCGCCGTTCACCCCGTGCAGCAGCTTCACGACGTCCTGCCGGAGGCGGACGTCGTCGTCATCAGTGCCGCGCAGACGGCCGACACGCGCGGACTGATCGGGGCCAGGGAGCTGGCGCTGATGCGGCGCGACGGGATCCTCGTCAATGTGAGCCGCGGGAAGCTGGTGGACGAGCGCGCGCTCGCCGCCGCGCTGCGCGACGGCGTGATCGGCGGCGCCGGCCTGGACGTCTTCGAGCACGAGCCGCTCGATCCGGCCAGCCCGCTCTGGGCCCTGCCGAACGTCCTGATCACGCCGCACACGGCGGGCTTCCGTCCGGACCACTGGGACGCGGCAACCGCCCTGTTCGCCGAGAACCTCCGGCGCTTCGAGAGCGGGCGGCCGGTGCTGAACGAGGTCGACAAGCGGGCCGGCTATTAGAACGGATCTCACAAATCGCGACGCGAATGAGCGGCAGCGAATGAGCCACGCGAACGGAGGGAGCCGGCGAAGCGGCG
>JBBECO010000065.1:0-1115 GCA_040881785.1 Vicinamibacterales bacterium | reverse complement strand
CGGGGCGCGGAGCCAGGCGGACGGCGGCGATCAGGCTGCTGGAAGATGGGCACGAACTGTCGGTGGTCGAGCGTCAGTTCGTGGAAGCGGCCGCCTCCGCATCGCCGGGCTTCCATGCCGTGGTGAGCGCTGAAGCGGGCGTGTCGATCGATCTCGAAGACATCCTGACCGGCTCGGTGTGCCGTGTATCCGAAGGGACGGCGTCACGCATCGTGCGGCCCGGCGGTGTGCTCTACGCCAGGGTCGTCACCGTCGAGGCCGTCTCCATCATGGTGGGCTGCGGCGCCACGATGCTGCCGCCGACGCGGCGGTCCGACATCGCCGATCTGCGCGAGCTCCTCGCCCCACGCGGGCGCCGGCCGGCCGCCGGGGATCTCAGGGATGTCGAGGACATGCTGCGACGCTGGTATCTGCTTGCCGCCGATCAGGAACGCAACCCGCCGCCGCCGCGCCTGACCAACACCGATGGGGATCCGTTGGCGCCGACGACGCTCACGTTCGCGCTGTCGTGTACGACCGCGGAGGCGTTCGAGGCCCTGCGAACGCTCAGTGTCACCGAATCGGATGAGGCGGTGCTGCTCGCCGATGCCGACTACGATGCGCAGGGACACCTGGCCGCGTTCGCCATCGACTGGACCAAGCGTGGGAATCGCGTGAACCGGAGCTGGGACAATACGATCCTCGGCCACATCGAGGTCCGCGGGCAGACGCTGACCGCCAGCGTGAATTCGAGCCGGCGCGCGTCACGATTGCGCAAGCAGATCGACAAGCGGCTCGGTGGCCGCGCCAGCCTCCAGCGGACCGTCATCGAGTCGATGGACGCGATGCTGGCGAAGGCCAGGTCGGAGCCGCGGCCGTCATCGCCAGACCCGTCGCCCGAGCTCACCGCGGAGTTCGAGACGCAGCACTGGCAGGCCTGGTGTGATCAGCCGATTCCGGCGCTGAAGGGCCAGACGCCGCGCGAGGCGGCGGCGACGCCTCAGGGCCGCGAGCGGCTTCAAGCGCTGCTGACGGAGTTCGAGTGGCGGGGTGATATCCCTGTCGAGCGGCTGCGCTCGGAGCTGGGGGTCGAATAGCGCGCCCCTCAGATCTGTGGGAAGGTTGTGGGAAGAATG
>JBBECO010000064.1:26742-36982 GCA_040881785.1 Vicinamibacterales bacterium | reverse complement strand
CGGGATCCCCGTCGAAGCGGCCGGACCAGAGGTGCGCCATTACGCCACCACCTTGGGAGGGTCCGAAGGTCCGAGGGTCCGAGGGTCCGAGGGTCCCCGCGCCTCCTGGGGAGAGGTGCAGGCCGTCACGTGGCAGTGCCCGCGCGCGAGGGTGACGCGCACCGAACCGGTAACGCGGGGCTGGACGACGCCGACGAACGCGCCGATCGCTTCGCGCAGATCGGAGAACCAGCGGCCGCCGGTAACCGTGGCCGCGTAGACGCGGGCGAGCTCCGCCTTCATCGCAGCGAGGTCGGCGCCGATCACGAACGACTCGAGCGCGCGATGCGCCGCATGCAGCACGACGGCGGCCGGCGCCTCGATCACGCCCCCCTCGACGGCCGTGCGGCCCACGCCGTGCGCCCCGGCGATCGTCTCGAGGCTCTCGATCATTTCCATCATGGACATCTCGACCCCGTTGGCCCGGACGGGCAGGCCGGCGGCGAAGTCGATGTCCACGATGGCGCCGTCCTCACGGCAGTCCGCGGGAGGACGGGTGAGCGTGAACGCCTCCTCCGGAACCCCGGAGGATCCGATCGGCGACAGAATCCGTCCCCAGAGACTCGCGTCGGGGCGATAGCCCTCGGTCTGCGGCACGTGGACGTTCCGCTCGCGCGCAAAGGCGATCAGCTCCTGTTCCGACATCGCCCACTCGCGGGCCGGCGCGATGATCTCGAGGTTCGGGTCCAGCGACCGGATAGCGTCGTGCAGCGCCGTTTCTCCGGCGGCGCCCGGCACGCCGCCGTGCGCGACCGCCGATGCCGATTCCATGCGTGCGACCTCCACGAGACGCCGGGCGATCAGCGGACGTGCGAGCGCCACGACGAGCGGATGGCCGGCGGAGTCGAGCACGCCGGCCTGCAGCGACGGCAGGACGAAGTCGCGCACGAATTCCTCGCGGGCATCGATGACATGGGCGCGGACGGCGCCCAGCGCGAGCGCGCGCTCACGCACCGCCGCCAGCTCGCGCTCCTGTCCGACGTCGAGCGTCACGGTGACGACCTCGGCGCCGTGCTGTTGTGCGAGCCAGGCAATGGCCGCCGAGGTCACGAGCCCGCCGGAGTACGCAAGGACGATTCTGTGCATCTTTGCTGTCGTCAACCTTTCATCAGTGCGTCCAGCCTGGCCTGGAAGGCCTCGGCGTCCGCGGCGCTTCTGCAGATCACGAGGATCGTGTTTTCGCCGGCAATCGTCCCGACCGTCTGCGGGAGCCGGGCCCGGTCGATGGCCTCGGCGAGCGGCTGTGAATACCCGGCGTCGGTCTTCAGCACGATCAACTGATCCACCCGGTCGTGGCGGCGCAGGTAGCCGGTCACGGCCGCCTCGAACTCCCCGACGTGATCCCCGAGCTCGTCAGCCGCCGCTGGACGCCGGTAAGCCCCGTCCACAGAACGCTTTACAAGGCCAAGGTCCCTGATGTCCCGCGAGAGCGTCGCCTGGGTCGCCTCGATTCCCTGCTGCTTCAACAGGATCCGAAGCTGTTCCTGGCTGCTGACGGCGCGCCCATCGACGATTTGTAGGATGGCAGATTGCCTGCGCGACTTCATAATTATGCAAACTCTTATGCAGTATACACGACAGGCTCTTACGTTCGACCTTGATATTTATTGTCCTACCGGTTGCGGCGACGGGCCGAACGTTGTATAACTGACCACTCCGATGAATAAATATCCTCCCATCAGGGTCGGCGTCGGCGGTGTGACGGGATATACCGGGCAGGAGCTCATGCGCAGGCTCGCCCGGCATCCCGGTGTTGACGTCCGCCTGGCCATGGCCTCGAGCTCCTCCGATTCCAAGCGTATCCCGGCGCTCGGGCGCCAGTGGGAATCCCGCGTGGAGCCGCTCGACGTCGAAAAGCTGGTGGGGCAGACCGACGCGGTGTTTCTCGCCCTGCCGGACGCCATCGCTGCCGAGGTGGGCCCGGCGCTCGCCGCGCGCGGAACGCGCGTGTTCGACCTGTCCGGCGCCTTTCGGCTGCGCGATGCGGATCTGCAGCGTCAATGGTATCCGCACACGCCGGAGGGACCGTCGGGCGCGACGTACGGACTGACGGAGCACTACCGGTCGGAGCTGAAGGAGGCGTCACTCGTCGCGTGCGCCGGCTGCTATCCGACCGCCGCCATTTTGTCGCTCCGTCCGCTGGTGGCGGCGGGTCTGGTGGAACCCGGGCTCATCATCGACGCCAAATCCGGTATCTCGGGTGCGGGGAAGACGCCGACCGAGCGCACGCACTTTTCGGAATGTCACGGCAGCCTGTCGGCGTATGGCGTCTTCGCGCATCGTCACGCCGCCGAGATCGAACAGGAGATCGGGGCGCCGGTGACGTTCGTGCCGCACCTGGTCCCGATCGATCGCGGGATTCTCGAGACGATTTATGCGCGGCTGCGCCCGGGTGTCGGCGCCGCCGATGTCGCGCGAGTGCTGGAGGCGGCGTACGCGGACGCCCCATTCGTCCGGCTGACCGGCAACGACCTGCCCGAGATCAAGCACGTCGCGCACACGAACTTCTGCGACATCGGCTGGCGGGTGGATCGCGCGGGCGGGCAGCTCGTGATGGTCGCCGTCATCGACAACCTCGTGAAAGGGGCCGCCGGGCAGGCGATCCAGAATTTCAACGTCGCCTTCGGGCTGGACGAAACGTTGGGATTGAATTAGGCACCATAAAGGGCTGCGCTACACGGTCTCTACCAGGGCCGACGAAACAACAACGGTGTAGCGCAGCCCTTTATGGCCCTTTATGGGCTGCCAACGAGACGCTATGACAACGGTGCTGAAACTTGGTGGCGAACTGCTGGACGACGCGGGCGCGATGCGCGCGATGGCGGCGGCGGTCCGCACGCTGGCCGCGCGCGAGCAGGTGATCGTCGTCCATGGCGGCGGCCGGGCGATCGATGCCGAGCTGCGCCTCCGCGGCCTGGAGCCGCGGTTCGTGGACGGCCTGCGGATCACTGACGCCGCGGCGCTCGACACGGTCGTGTCGGTGCTCGCCGGGCGGACGAATACGGCGTTCGTCGCCGCCCTCCACGCCTGCGGAGTCCGCGCGGTGGGGCTGACCGGCGCCGATGCGGGCATCGGCCTCTCGCGCACGGCGGATCTGCTGACGACCGTGGCGGGCGACCAGGTCGATCTCGGCCTCGTCGGCCGGCCGAGCGGCGCGCCGGCGACGCTGCTGCAGGACCTCGCCGGCCTCGGCTACGTGCCGGTCGTCGCGAGCATTGGGGTGACGCCGGACGGCACGCTGCTGAACGTGAACGCCGACACCTTTGCCGGGCATCTGGCCGGTGCGGTCGGCGCGCGGCGCCTCATCATCGCCGGCGCGACCGCCGGCGTGCTGGACGCCGAGGGGGCGACGATCCCCGAGCTGCCGCTCGACAGGGTGGACGCGATGATCGCCTCGGGCGCCGCGCACTCCGGGATGGTGGCCAAACTGCTGGCCTGCCGCGGCGCGCTCGCGGCGGGCGTAACCGACGTGGCGATCCTGTCCGGACGCGGCGCCGTTGATTTCGACGAGTCCACCGGCACGCAGGTGCGCGGGGCCGAGGTGAGTGCATGAGCATGGTGATGAGACCGAACGTGATCGCCGACGAGGCCAGGACGATCCTGCAGGTCTACCGTCGCAATCCGGTGGTGTTCGAGCGCGGCGCGGGATGCCACCTGTACACCGCCGAGGGGCGCAGCTATCTGGATCTGGTTTCCGGCGTCGGCGTGGCCGCGCTCGGCCATGGCCATCCCAAGCTGGCGGCGGCGATCGCGGCACAGGCCTCGGAGCTGCTGCACACGTCGAACCTGTTCTTCCATCCGCTCCAGGCGGAGGTCGCGGCGCGGCTCACGTCGCTGTCGGGCATGGACCGCGCCTTCTTCTGCAACAGCGGCGCGGAGGCGGTCGAAGCCTGCCTCAAGTTCGCGCGCCGGTACTGGCACGCACAGGGGACGCCGCGCCGGCGATTCGTGGCCTTCGAGCACGCGTTCCACGGCCGCTCGATGGGCGCGCTCTCTGTGACCTGGGACGATCACTATCGCGCGCCCTTCGCGCCGCTCCTCGGCGACGTCGTCTTTGTGCCGGCCGACGACCCGGCGGCGCTCGAGGCCGCGGTCACCGGGGACACGGCGGCCGTCATCGTCGAGCCGATCCAGGGTGAGGGGGGCGTCCGCCCGATCTCCCGGCGCATGGCCGACGCGATCGGCGAAAGCTGCAGGCGGACGGGAGCGCTGCTGATTGCCGACGAGGTGCAGTGCGGCCTCGGGCGCACGGGCCGTCCGTTCTACGCACCGGTCATCGGACTCGTGCCGGACCTGATGGCGGTCGGGAAATCGCTGGGCGCGGGCGTGCCGATTGCGGCGGCGCTCTTCACCGAGAAAGTCGCCGCGGCGGCGGCCTTCGGCGACCACGGCAGCACCTACGGCGGCAACCTGCTCGCCTGCCGCGCCGCGATGGTGTTTCTCGACGAGCTGACGAAGCACGGGTTGATGGAGCACGTGGCGAAGGTGGGCCGCCACGCCGAGGAGGCGCTGCAGGCGATGGCCTCGCGACTGCCGGCCGTCAAAGAGGTTCGCGGCGCGGGGTTGATCTGGGGCATCGAGCTCGATCGTCCGGCGGCGCCCGTGGTCGAGGCCGCGCTCGAGCGGGGTCTGCTGATCAACCGCACCGCCGACACCGTGATCCGGCTGCTGCCGCCGTACGTGATTACGGCCAGCGAGTTCGACGAAGGGGTCGCCACACTCGAAGAGGCGATCGCCGCGTGCACGCAGGGGGGCCAGGCATGAACGTGACTTACAGACAGGCGCAGGCGTCAGACGCGGGCGCCATCCACCACCTCATCGTGGAAAACGTGGAGGCCGGGCACCTGCTGCCGCGCACTCTCGAGGACGTCACCCGTCACGCTTCGCGCTTTCTCGTCGCCGACAGCGACGGCGCCGTCATCGGCTGCGCGGAGCTGGCGCCGCTGAGCGCGGGCGTTGCGGAAGTGCGTTCGCTCGTGGTGGACCAGCATGCGCGCGGACGCCACATCGGTCCGCAGCTCGTGGCGCAGCTGGCCGCCAGCGGCGCTGCGAAGGGCTTCGCGACGCTGTGCGCCTTCACGCACGAGCCGTCGCACTTCGTGCGCCTCGGTTTCACGATCGTGCCCCACATGTGGGTGCCCGAGAAGATCGAGCGCGACTGCCGCGGCTGCGCGCAGTTCAGGAAGTGCGGTCAGTACGCCGTCACGCTGCCGCTGCGCAGCGACGCGCGGATCCGGCCCGAACAGCCCGCGGCGGTGATCTACGGCGGCCGCGCGGTGGCCGGACGGCGCCTGAACATCGAGCGCCTCCACATGAGTAGGCCCGACCTTCAGGTCGGGCGCGCAGACCTTCAGGTCGGGCGGACAGACCTTCAGGTCGGGCGGGCAGACCTTCAGGTCGGGCGGGCAGACGTCAGTCGTCCGGAGGAAGTGCCCGCCTGATGCGAAACGTCTACGAACAGATCCCCGGCAGCGTCACCGCGCCGCGGGGCTTCCGCGCCACCGGTGTCGCCTGCGGCATCAAGGCGAACGGGGGCCTGGATCTGGCGCTCATTGTCTCGGACGTGCCGGCGTCGGCCGCCGCCGTCTTCACGACGAACCTCGCGCAGGCGGCCCCCGTGCTGGTCTCGCGGGCGCGCGTGGCGCAGTCGTCCGGCGGGATCGGCGCGATTGTCGTCAACAGCGGGTGCGCCAACGCGTGCACGGGCGCGGACGGGATGCGGGACGCAGAGGCCATGACCGCGCTCACGGCCCGCGCGCTCGCCATCGATCCGCGGGGCGTGCTCGTGGCCTCCACAGGGGTTATCGGCGTCACACTGCCGATGCAGAATGTCGCGCGCGGAATCGGCGAGGCCGTCCGCACACTCTCACCCGAGGGCGGCCCGTCGGCCGCGCGCGCCATCATGACGACCGATCCCTTTCCGAAGGAAGCGGCGGTCGAGGTCCACGCCGATGCGGGCACGTTCCGCGTCGGCGGGATCGCCAAGGGCTCCGGCATGATCGAGCCGCTCATGGCGACGATGCTGGCGTTCGTGACGCTGGATGCCGCCGTCGAGCCCGCGTTGCTGCAGCGGGCGCTGAAGACGGTCTGCGACGACACGTTCAACGCCATCACCGTGGACGGCGAGTGCTCGACCAACGACTGCGTCTTCGCGCTCGCCAACGGCGCCTCGGGCGTGACGCTGGCCGACGCCGACTACGCGTTTCTCGTGGACGCGCTGCGCCAGGTCTGCGAGCCGCTCGCCATCGGCATCGTCCGGGGCGGCGAAGGGGCGACGAAGCTGATCACGGTGCGGGTCGCCGGGGCGGCCTCGGATGAGCAAGCCAGGCGCGCGGCGCGGGCGATCGCGAACTCGCCGCTGGTGAAGACCGCGATCCACGGCGGGGATCCGAACTGGGGACGGCTGGTGGCCGTGATGGGCCGTTCGGGTGCCGCCTTCACGCTCGACCGTGCCGCCGTCCGCATCGGACCGGTGGAGCTCTTCAAGGACGGCACACCCTTCGACGACCGGGCGCCGGAGGCCGCCGCCTACCTCCAGGGCAAGGAGATCGACGTGGAGGTCGACATGGGGACGGGCGGCACCGGCCGCTCGCACATGTGGACCTGCGACCTCTCGGCCGACTACGTGAAGATCAACGCCGAATACCGGACATAAGTGATGCCTGAGACCGTTCGAATCGCCAAAGCCACGCTCGTCGAAGCGCCCTCGCGCTTCCTGTCGGTGCTCGACTTCGACCACGCGCAGCTCGGGGAGTGTCTCGAGCTCGGGGCCTCGCTCAAGGCGGCGCGGGCGGCTCGTCTGCCGCACGCGCGTCCGCTCGAGGGGCTGCACGTGGCGCTGCTGTTCGAGAAGCCGTCGTTGCGCACGCGCTCGACGTTCATGATCGCCATCCGCGAGCTCGGTGGTGACGTCATCGAGCCGCCGGCCGATGTCGTCCTCGGCGGCCGCGAAACGATCGCCGACGTGGCGAGGAACATGGAACGGTGGGTCGCCGGGGTCGTCATCCGCACCTTCGCGCAGGCGCGGATCGAAGCCTTCGCCGACGCGGCGCCGCGGCTGAAGGTCGTGAACGCGCTGACCGACGAAGAGCACCCGTGCCAGGCGCTGGCCGACTGTCTCACGCTGACGGAACAATGGGGCGATCTCCGCGGGCGCACGATCACGTTCGTCGGGGACGGCAACAACGTCGCCGCGTCGCTTGCGCAGGCGGCCATCATGCTCGGCGCGAACGTCCGGATCGCCACACCGGAAGGCTTCGAGCTGCCGGAGGCTGTCTGCGCCAGCATCGAAAGCGTCGCGCGCCTCGGCGGGACACTGATGACGACGACCGATCCGGTGATCGGCGTCAGCGGCGCCGATGCCGTCTATACCGACGTCTGGGCCTCCATGGGGCAGGAATCGGAGACCGACGCGCGAAAGACGATTTTTGCGCCGTTCCAGGTGAACGCGGCGCTCATGGCGCATGCCGCGCCCGGCGCGCTGTTCATGCACTGCCTGCCCGCGCACCGCGGTGACGAAGTGACCGACGAGGTCATCGACTCGCCGGCGTCGGTGGTCTTCGACCAATCGGAGAACCGCCTGCACACGCAGAAGGCGCTGCTGGCGATGCTGTTCGGCTGACCGCGTGTCGGCAGCCCATAAAGGGCTGCGCTACACGCCACTGATACCGCTGTTGGGTGTGTAACGCCACTGATAGCGCGGTTGGGTGTGTAGCGCCACGGATAGCGCAGTTGGGTGTGTAGCGCAGCCCTTTATGGGCTGCCAACGCTGATGGCCGTGGCGGAAAGCAGATAGCCGCGGCGTCTTCTCCGGGCGGATGCCGGAGCCGGACGGAAGGTAGAATGCGTGGATGGGATCAGACCCCTCGGCGCTGGCGTCGTGGTCGCCTGAGCAGATTGCGCTCGGGCGGCGCTGGGTTCAGGCCTGGAAGAGCGCGGGGCCGGAACTCGAGCGCATCCGGCGTCAGGAGTTGCGGACGCTGGATACCTACGCCACAATCGCCCTCCTCTGCGGACCCGCGAACTACCGGGAGGCACCCCGCGCACCCAAGCCCACCTCCGGCCTGATCGAACAGCAGCGCGTCTTTCGAAAACGCCGCCCGTGAACGAGGTAATCCGGGCGGCGGCCGAGCTCCAGTCTGTCTGCGAGGCTGAAGGATGGCGCTTCTGCCTGATCGGAGGTCTCGCAGTCCAGCGGTGGGGGGAGCCGCGCGAGACGGTCGACGTCGACCTCACGCTCCTGACCGGGTTCCACGACGAAGCGCGATTCGTCTCCATTCTGACCGCGCGCTTCGAGCCGCGGATCGACGATGCGGCTGATTTCGCACTGGTGAATCGGGTCCTCCTCCTCCGCGCGGCATCGGGCGTCGGCCTCGACATCGCCCTGGGCGGACTCCCGTTCGAAGAATCGGTCGTGAACCGATCGAGCCTGTTCACGTTTCCTCCCGACGTTCCGCTTCGCACCTGTTCCGCCGAGGACCTGCTGGTGCTCAAGGCGTTCGCCGACCGGCCCAAGGACTGGATCGACATCGAGGGCATCGTCATCCGCCAATCGGGCCGGATCGACTGGCCTTACGTGCGATCGCAGCTGGCACCCCTCGTGGAGCTCAAGGAGGCGCCGGAGATCCTTCGGCGGCTCGAGGAGCGGCGGCGGGAGCTGGACCCGTGACCTCATCCCGCAGTATCAGCCCGGCGGGGCCACGACAGACGCGCGGGCTTTCTGGATTTCCCGCATCATGCGTTCGAACTGCTTGACGAGGGTGCGGGACCGGCCGGCGGCTGGATCAGGATACAGCTTGCCCTCGGCGTCTTTCCCAGCGCGCCCAACCGAGTCCTCGACGAAGTACGCGCCGCCGCTGGCATCGGCCAGGCTCTTGATCATCCCTCCAGCAGAATTGCCCAGGGGATTGCTGAGGAACATCCAGGGGTTACTGCTCCTGTCCTCGAGACGGTAACCACGCGCCCGGAAGTTCAGCGCCTGGTGCAGCACATGGACTGGGATCCCCAGAAGGGCTGCTCGGCCCTGAACGTGAATCAGCCCAAACCTGTTTCCCGTCGGCATGCCGTCGGTGACGAGAACGATCGCGCGACGGCCACGTTCTTCTTTGAGGATCGTCAGGGCTTCGTCGACGGCGTCCCAGATCCGTGACGGGCCGTAACGATCCGCATCCGGGACGTTCAGCACGTCGCGCGCGGCACGCGTCAGCTCCGCACGGTCGCCCGCGAACGTCCCGCTCACGCGAAACTGCCGGCTGATGGTGGCCAGGCGCAGTCGATCGCCCGGCTCGAGCTTCGGGAACAATCCCTCGGTCAGACCGGTCATGAAGAGATCGGCCGGGCGGTGCGGGAGCCGACGGCCGTTGGAAAATGTCGGCTGCCGTGAAAATTCGCTATGGCTTCCGTCCCAGACGAATGGCGCCATGATGTTGGCTACCGTCCACGTCGCGTCGAGCAACACGACGGCCGTCAGCGCATCCTCTGCTCCGGCCCCGGACTCACTCCCGGGCACGACCGTGGCCGACCCTGCAGCCGTGTCGCGCGTCTCCAGAGCGTTATCCACGACTGTCGCAGGCGGGGAAGCCGGCGCCGGTCGCGCTGCATGACTTCTTCGCGCACGCACCTTCAGGTTCGGCCGCGACAGGCGTACGTCGATCTTGTGTTCTTTCCCGTCGAGAATGGCGGGCGAGAACCCCAGCAGATACTGATGGCGCAGCTCTTCGGCAATTCGAGCGAATGCGGCCGGCAGGTCCGCGCCCTGCGGCACCTCGAAATGGCCGCCGCCGCTGGCCTCCGCCAACTCCCGGACAGAAGCAGGCAGGGGGGGGCGCGGCTTGCCCCACCAAGCAGGACGAACGATATAGATCATCGCGTGCTGCTGTACGAGCTGTTTTTCGAGGGTCGACCGATTTCCCCTCCAGTTGGGCAACGATCCGGAATCGTGGCCATCGGTATACAGGAGGACGACATGCCGTCCTGGCTGGCCGGACAGAGAAGTGGAGGCTTCGCTCACAGCCTGCCACAGCGGTGTGCCTGCGCCGTAACCCGTCCAGTACTCTTCACGCAACACACGTTCGAATTCCGCCGGGTCGTTCGTCAGATTGGCTCCGATGGCAATCTCTCCGCCGAAGGTCCCAAGGCTCGCCCGATCTCTAACGCACCTGCCGGGGTCGAAGCCAGGGGACTACAATGCGCCATGCGGCAG
>JBBECO010000064.1:6315-26642 GCA_040881785.1 Vicinamibacterales bacterium | reverse complement strand
CTCTAACGCACCTGCCGGGGTCGAAGCCAGGGGACTACAATGCGCCATGCGGCAGGCTGTCATCCCGCGCTTCGGGTCCCCTGACGTCTTCGAGATGCGCGAGGGGGCGGATCCTCAGCCCGGCGAGGGCGAAGTCAGGATCCGCGTCCGCGCGGCTGGGATCAACTTCGCCGACGTGCTCTCCCGTCTGGGGCTGTATCCCGACGCCCCCAAACCCCCGCTCGTCGTCGGCTACGAGGTCGCCGGACACATCGACGCGATCGGCAGCGGCGTCGCCGGCTTCGCCGAAGGCGACCGCGTCGTCGCCCTCACGCGCTTCGGCGGCTACAGTGACGTCGTCGTCGTCCCGGCGGCGGTGGCGTTCCACTTTCCCGCCGATCTCAGCGATGCCGAGGCGGCAGCCATCCCCGTCGTCTATCTCACGGCAGCGCTCGCCCTCTACAGGATGGCCGCGCTGTCAGCCGGCGAAACGGTGCTGATTCACAACGCCGGCGGCGGTGTCGGCATCGCGGCGATCCAGCTCGCGCGGCTGCGGCGCGCCACCGTCATCGGCACGGCATCCGCGTTCAAGCACGATGCCCTCCGCAGTTTCGGCGTCGATCACCTGATCGACTACACGAACACGGACGTTCCGGCTGCGGTGCGGACGATCACGCGCGGCCGGGGCGTGGACATCATCCTGGATCCGATCGGCGGTTCCAGCTTCACGTCGAGTTACCGGATGCTCGCGCCGCTCGGCCGCCTGGTGATCTTCGGCCTCTCGGCCGCCGCGCCGAGCGAGCGCCGGAACTGGTGGAAGGCGTTTCTCGCCTGGCGCGCCACGCCGCGGTTCGATCCGCTGTCGCTGATCAACCGCAACCGTGGAGTCTTCGGCCTGCACGTGGGACATCTCTGGGAGGAGCGGGCGCAGCTCACGCCGCTGATGCAGATGCTGCTCGGAGAGCTCCGCGCCGGCCACCTGCGCCCCGTCGTCGCGAAGACCTTTCCGCTCGACAGGGTCGCAGATGCGCACCGGTTCATTCAGAGCCGGCAGAACATCGGGAAGGTTGTGCTCACCGTCTGATCGTCGATCGTCGATTGGGGATTGCCGATTGGATTGCCGATTGGGGATTGCGGATTTGATTGCCGATTGCGGATTGGGAATTGGGGATTGGGGATTGGGGACTGGATTTTGGATCCCCAATCCTCAATCCGCAATCCGCAATCCAATCGCCAATCGTCATTCGCCAATCCAATCGACAATCGACAATCGACGTTCGACAATCGATTCAGTGGGTCGTAATTTTCTTCGACCCACCCCCTAGATGCTTGTCGATGAATTTCTCCATCCGGTCGAGCGTATAGATCCACCGGCTGTGGAGCATCGACTCGTGGGTGTCGTCGGGGAACACGATCAGCTCGTACTCGACATCGCGCGCGCGCAGCAGCTGCACGAGGCCCGTCGTCTGCTGGAACGCGACGTTGCGGTCGTCGTCGCCGTGGACGAGCAGGACCGGTGACTTCCAGCCGTCGATCGCGCCGATGACGGACGATTTGAACGAGACCGACTCCGGGTCCACGGAGCTGCCCCAGAGGTGCACGCCGGCGAGATCGACCCCCATCTTGAAGATGTCGGAGTTGCGCGCGAGCGCCTGGCCGGTGAGGACGCCGCCGTACGACAGCCCCCAGATGCCGATGCGATCGGGATCGACGTCCGGACGCGATTGCAGGTATTTGCCGCCGGCGAGCACGTCCTGGTATTCCGAGTTGCCGCGGCCGCCGGTGTTCGGCGCGCGCCGGAACGAGTTGCCGTAGCCGATGCCGCTGCGGTAGTTCACCGACATCACGATGTAACCCTTGCTCGCGAGCCACTGATTGATGCCGTACGACCAGTGATAGAAGTGCATGTAGTGGTAGCCGAGCAGCATCTGCCGGACCGGGCCGCCGTGGACGAAGACGATCGCCGGCCGCTTCTCACCCGGCGTGATGTCCTTCGGGATGAACAGCTGGTTGTGGACGTCCATGCCGTCCGGCGCCTTGATCGTCACCGCCACGGGCTCGACATGAAGATCCATCGGGAAGGACTTCAACTGCGCGTTGGTCGGGAACACCCACTTCTGCGCGGTCTGCGTGGCGGCCGGCGCGAGATTCCAGACGCCGATCGACTGCGGACGCTTCCAGTCGGCGCTCTGCGTGGCGAGCTGTTTCCCGGACGCCAGCGGCACCGGTGAGGTCTCGATCCCCACGCCGGCCGTCACCTGCCGGGGAGTACCGCCGGCGACCGGCACGGCCCAGATGTGGCGGCGATCGATGTCTTTGGCGTTCGTGGAGTAGAAGAGCGTCTTACCGTCTCCGGACATGGCCACCGAGGTCTGGTTCTCGATCAAACCATCCGTCGTCGTCAGCAGAACCGGCTTCGACCCCTTCACCGTGTAGTTGAGCGAGTAGTACCGGTCCCACTCGTCCACGGGCCCCGCGGGTGCCTCCTGAGGCTCCTGCTGGCCCCGGCCTCGGCCGCCGCGGCCGCCGCCGGTGGCGCCCGGATACACGATGTAGTTCCCCGCCAGCCTGGGATTGTTGATGCCGGTGACCGTCCGGTCGTTCGGTTCGTTGTGCCAGAGCTCCTCGGCCTCGGCCGTCGCCACGTTGACCCGGCAGATGGAGAACGTGTAGCCGCCGCGGAAGGTCGCGCGCATCAGCCCGGGAATCCGCGCCGCTGCCTGACGTGCTGCCTGCGCCGCCGGATCCGGGTCACCGCCCTGCCCTCGCCCGCCGCGGCCCTGATTGGGATTGAAGGCCGGCCCGGGCGGGATCCCGATACCGCCGCCCCCCTGCTGTCCCTGTTGGCCGAAGGGCTGTCCCGGACGGCGGAAAAAGACGATGTGCCTGCCGTCCTCGGTCCACAACGGGTTGTTGTCGTAATCGACGCTCGGGGCCATGTAGCTGATCGAGCGGGTCGCCATGTCGTACACGACGATGAAGCTGTGGTCGTCGCGGTTGCTGACGAAAGCGATCTTCTTGCCGTCGGGGGACCAGCGCGGCGCGCTCTGCGTGCCCCAGTTGCGGATGAACGGCGTCTCGCCGCGGTCCATCGGGCTGGTGGGTTTCACCCGGGCAACGCTCGCGCGGTAGATCTCCCCATTCCTGACGAAGAGAACGGAGCTGCCGTCGGGCGCGAGCTCGGGCGAGGTGCCCTCGGCCACACGCCATGCGGGACCGCCTGCCGTCTTCACCGCCCAGATCGCGCGCTCGGCTCCGTCCGGGTCCGCCGAGGCGTTGGCGACCCAGCCGGCGCGGTTCGGCACCGTGCCGCGGCAGAAGACGACGGTCGAGCCGTCATCCGAGATGCGGATCTGGGAAATGTCTGTGCCCTCGTCCTTCAGGAAGCTCGTGAGGCGCACCGGCGTGAAGGCGGGCGCCACGGCGGTGTAGGCGTTCCGCTTGCCCTCGTCGTAGACCGTCCAGGCGAGGCGATCGACGTTCTTCGCGGCGACCAGCTCGAGCGGATTCGCGTTGCTGAGGAACTGCTGATACAGCGGCGGGGAGGCCTGCGGCGCGGCGGTTTCGACCCGCGGCGCGGCCAGCGCAAAGGCGGCAATCAGGCCAATGACGGTATAGCGAGCGGCGCGCATGCTTCCTCCCGGTCCTGGGGCAAAGGTGCAGGAACTTCCGCGCAGGACGTTAACACACAGGTGCCTGCGATGCACGGCCCCGGCCGGTTTGGCATTTCGCGCGGCCCTGGTGTGAAAACACGATGACGGACACCGAGCTGTCGCGATAGACTCTCGTCTTTCGGGATCACTGGAAAGAGCCCTTCCACCTGGAGGTTGTCGTGAGACGCCGATCAATTTCGCTCCTGACGCTCGCCATTGCCGCGTCGCTGTGGCTGCTGCCGTCTACCACCACCCTGGACGGCCAGGGTCCGCCGTCCGGCGTGATCGCCCTGCGCGGCGGCACGGTCTACACGGTCACCAAGGGCACGTTGCCGAACGCGACGGTGCTGATCCGCGACGGAAAGATCGCCGCCGTCGGCACCAACGTCAGCGTGCCGGCCGGCGCGCAGGTCGTCGACGTCACCGGCAAGCACATCACGCCGGGGATCATCGACGCCCACTCGCACATCGCGAACGACTCCATCAACGAGGGGGGCACCACCGTCAGCTCGATGACCGGGATGGAAGACGTCCTCGACCCGACCGACACCAGCATCTATCGCGACCTGGCGGGCGGGCTCACGACGGCCAACATCCTCCACGGCAGCGCCAACCCGATCGGCGGCAAGAACGCCGTCATCAAGCTGCGATGGGGCGCCACGCGGGCGAAAGATCTGCTCTTCGAAGGGGCGATGCCCGGCATCAAGTTCGCGCTCGGCGAGAACCCGAAGGACATCCGCACGGGCCAGGCCACGGGACCGCGGCGCTATCCGGTCACCCGGCAGGGCGTGGAGTTCGTCATTCGCGACGCCTTCACCAGGGCCAAGGCGTACCGGAAAGCCTGGCAGGACTACGAGAAGGCGAAGGGGACCAATCCGGACGCCGTCCCGCCGCGGCGCGACCTCCAGCTCGAACCGCTCGTGGAGATCCTCGAAGGCAAGCGTCTCGTCCACGCCCACAGCTATCGCGCCGACGAGATCCTGATGATGATCCGCCTCGCCGATGAGATGGGGTTCAAGATCGCGACCTTCCAGCACGTCCTCGAAGGCTACAAAGTCGCCAAGGAGATCGCGGTACACGGCGCCGGCGCCTCGACCTTCTCCGACTGGTGGGGCTACAAGATCGAGGCCGATGACGCCATCCCGCACAACGCCGCGATCATGGTGCGCAAGGGCGTGCTCGTGTCGATCAACTCCGACAGCGCCGAGCATGCGCGGCGGCTGAACACCGAGGCGGCAAAATCGGTCCGCTGGGGCGGCCTGAGCGACGACGAGGCGCTGGCGCTCGTCACGATCAATCCGGCGAAGCAGTTGCGCATCGACAGCCGTGTCGGCTCGATCGAAGTCGGCAAGGATGCCGACATCGCCGTGTGGACGCATCACCCCCTCAGCTCGTACACGACGGCCGAGCGCGTTTACATCGACGGCCGGCAGTACTACGAGCGCAAGGCCGACGAAACCCGCATCACCGAGCTGGCCAAGGAAAAAGAGCGGCTGAGAGCCGCCGAACGGAAGACGCGTCCGACGACCACGACCTCGGCACCGGGCGGAACCGAGCGTCCTGACGCGCGCGCCGGCGGTGGTCCGAACGCGGAGGGCGCCGCGAATGGAGCAACGGGCGGCAGCGCGACGAACGCGCCTGCGGCCCCGCTGCCGGCGCCGCAGGGAGCCGCAACAGGACCGGTGCTCGCCATCACCAACGCGCGGATCTTCCCGGTCACCGCTGCGCCGATCGACAAGGGCACGATCGTCATCCGTGGCGGCAAGATCGAGGCCCTTGGCGCCGGCGTGCAGGTGCCGCAGGGGGCAACGGTCATCGATGCCAAGGGGGGCCACGTCTATCCGGGCTTCATCAACGCGCGCACGACGGTCGGCATCGGCCAGAACGGCGTCCGCGGGTACGACGACGTCAGCGAGATGCTCGACTGGAACCAGCAGCTCCGGACCCGCGTGGGATATCACGCCGAGGCCGAGACCATTTCCGTCGCCCGCGGCACCGGCGTGACGACCGTGGGGGTGGCACCGGGCGGCGGCATCCTGTCGGGCGAGTTCGCGGTCATGAACCTGGACGGCTGGACGTGGGAAGAGGCGACGCTCCGCGGCAACGCGGGCATCGTCTTCAATTTCCCGGCGCTCGCCGGCGGCGGCGGACGCGGTGGTGGCGGCGGACGTGGCGGACGCGGGGCGGGTGGCGGCGCCGAACGCACCTACGAGGACGTGCGTCGCGATCGCGATCGTCGCCTCGACGAGGTGATCCGCGTGTTCGACCAGGCGCGTGCCTACGCCAAGGCCGGCCCGAACCGGGCGACCGACTGGGGGCTCGAGGCGCTGGTGCCCGTGGTGGAACGCCGGCTGCCGCTGGTCGTGTCGGTGGCACGCGAGCAGGACATCAAGGACGCCGTGGCCTTCGGCGAACGCGCGAAGGTGAACATCATCCTGAGCGGCGCCCTCGAGTCGAATTACGCGGCGGAGCTCTTGAAGGACAAGAACGTGCCGGTCATCCTCGGCAACGTCCTCGGCATGCCGTCGCGTCCCGACGACTTCCATGCCTCGACCTACCAGCTCGCGGGGCAGCTCGCGAAGGCGGGCGTGAAATTCGCGTTCTCCTCGGGGGACAACACGAACGTCCGCCTCGTGCCCTTCCAGGCGGCCATGTCGGTGGCCTGGGGTCTCGACCGTGACGCGGCCATCAAGGCGCTCACGATCGACGCCGCCCAGATCCTCGGTGTGGCCAACCGCGTCGGCAGCCTCGAAGCCGGCAAGGACGCGAACCTGTTCATCGCCAACGGCGATCCCCTCGAAATCCGCACGCAGGTGACGCACGTCGTCATTGGCGGCAAGGACGTCGGGATGGACAGCAAGCACGAGGCGCTTTACCGTAAGTACATCGCGAGACAGTAGGAGACGACCATGAAACCGAACTTCAGACTCTCCGCCGGTGCCCTCGCGATCGCCGCCGCGCTGGCGGTCGGTGCGAGCGCCGACGCACCGCACATCTATGCCATCACGGGCGCCAGGATCGTTCCGGTGTCGGGCGCGACGATCGCCTCGGGCACCGTCATCATCCGCAACGGGCTGATCGACGCCGTGGGGGCCTCGATCCAGGCGCCCGCCGACGCACAGGTCATCGAGGGGAAGGGACTGACGGTCTACCCGGGGCTCATCGACATGAGCAACGGCACGGGCGTGGACCTGCAGATCAACCGGCAGCCGCCCGCGGACCTGCGCACGACCGAAGAGACGGAACGGTGGAAGCGCAACCTGATCTTCACGCCCGCCGTGCGGGCGGCTGACCATCTCAAGGAAGCCCCGGAACTGGCGCGCCTCGCCAACACCGGCGTCACGAGCGTCCTCTCGACACCTCCCGGTGTGATCGTGAAGGGACAGAGCGCACTGGTCAACGTGACGGCACCGGTGGACGAGCCGCCGATCGGGAACGTCGGGGACTACAGGACCGGCATCCAGGTCGTGCGGACGCCCGTGGCGCTGCACATCGAGTTCGCCAACGCCGGCGGCGGATATCCGGCGTCGCTGCTCGGCGTCATCTCGTTCGTCCGCCAGAGTTTCCTCGACGCGCAGCGCCAGCAGCTCGTGGCGCAGCGGGCGGCAAAGACTGCGGCGATTCGTCCGCCGTTCGATCCCGCGCTCGACGCCCTGCAGCCGGCGCTCGAAGGGACGCTGCCCGTCGTCTTCGAGGCGGATGCCGCGCGAGAGATCCTGCGCGCCCTCGACATGGCACAGGAATTCAAGCTGACGCCCGTGATCTCCAACGCGCGCGAGGCCGACCAGGTGACGGCCGAGCTGAAGGCGCGGAACGTCCGCGTCATCTACAACCTGAACTTCCCCACGCGGTCGCGGGCGCTCGCGCCTGACGCCGACGAATCGATCGACGTGCTGCGCGCCCGCGCCAACGCGCCCAAAGTACCGGCGGCCCTCGAGAAGGCCGGTATCACGTTCGCCTTCTCCGCCACCGGGATCCGCGAGCCGCGCGACTTCGTCCGCAACGCCGCGCGGGCCGTGCGGGAGGGCCTTTCAGCCGAGGCGGCGCTGCGCGCGCTGACGCTCGACGCGGCAAAGATCGCCGGCGCCGACGCGCGCGTGGGGTCGATCGACACGGGCAAGATCGCGAACCTCGTGATCACCGACGGCGATCTCTTCGAGGAGGCGACGAAGGTCAAGCACGTCTTCGTGGATGGACGTATGCTGGTGGTCGAAGAGACGCCGGCGCCGGCGGGCCGTGGGGGCCGAGGGCGCGGGGGTCGGTAAACGCGTTCATGGGAGATGGCAAATGGGCATTTCCCATTTCCCATTTAAGGGCTTTCTAACTAATGGCGTTGTTCGTGAACGTTCGGTGGAGGCAGAGCCTGCTCTGCCTCCTTTTTTTTCAGGCGTTCGTCCTCATCGCAGCGGCGGCGGCGGCTCAGGGCCGGCTCCGCGTGTTCCTCGACTGCGGACCGTGTGACTTCAACTACCTCCGGCAGGAGATCCAGTTCATCGACTACGTCCGAGACCGGTCGGATGCCGATGTGCACATTCTGGTGACCACCCAGGGAACCGGCGGGGGCGGAACCGAATATGTGTTCCAGTTCATCGGCCTGGGGCGTTTCGCCGGCATGGACGACGAGCTGAGGTTCTCGGCGCAGCAGTCGAGCACGACCGAGGAGCGCCGCATCGGGTACACGCAGGTGCTGAAGCTGGGACTCGTCCGCTACGTCGCGGCGACCGACATGGCCGGCCAGCTCACACTCACCTACCGCCCGCCCGGAGAGGGGGGGGCCGTGCCCTTGACTCCGGCCGAGGACCCCTGGAATCTCTGGACGTTCAGGGTCCGCGGCAGCGGGTCGATCAACGGCGAAAAGAGCAACAGCTCGCGCAGCGTCAACCCGTCGTTCTCCGCCAACCGCACCAGCGAGGCCTGGAAGCTCAACTCGAACCTGAACCTGAACTTCCGCGAGAACTCCTACACGCTCAGCGCGGGCGAGGAGTTCGTGGACAATTCGCACGATCACAACGCGTCGGTACTCCTCGTCAAGAGCCTCGGCGACCACTGGGCCGCGGCCGTCCGCGGCCGCTGGGCCTCGACGACCTTCCTCAATCAGGACCGCGCGCTGCGGGCCGCGGCGGGCATCGAGTACAGCTTCTTCCCGTACCGTGAGTCGGCTCGCCGCGAGCTCACCGCGCAGCTGACGCTGGGGGTGAGCCACTTCGATTACATCGACACCACCATCTATGGCAAGGACAGCGAATCGGTGGCCGACGTCTACTTCATCACGCGCTTCAACGCACGCCAGCCCTGGGGATCCACGGGTTTGTCCTTCAACACCTCGACGTACCTGCACGATCCGGCACGCCACCGCCTCGCCGTCGACGGAGACATCGATATCCGCCTCTTCAAGGGCTTCTCGCTCAATATGGATGCCCAGGCCTCGCGGATCCGCGACCAGCTGTACCTCAAGGCCGGCAAAGCGACCGACGAAGAGATCCTGCTGCGCCGGCGCCAGCTGGCCACGGGCTATCGGTACCGCTTCTCGGTGGGCTTCAGCTACACGTTCGGGTCGATCTTCAACAACGTGGTGAATACGCGGTTCTAGGAAACGGAGCGGACGGAGAAAACGGAGTTTTTTCACAACGGAGGAACGGAGGGTACCGGAGGGACGAACGGAGAAGACAAATTGGTTGTATGTCACGCTGCCCGATCCGCCGGAGGATGAACGGGGAAGACAGATTGGTTTATGTCACGCTGCCCGATCCGCCGGAGGGACGAAGAGAGAAGAAATTTCTGGTTTTGCTGCGCGAAGCTCCCGGCCCCTGGCATCCGGAAGCGTGACACAAACCAATTGGCTTTCTCCGTTCGTGTCTCCGTTAACTCCGTCCCTCCGTTGTAAGAAACTCCGCTCCCTTCGTAACCTCCGTCAACTCACTTCGTCCAGCAGGCCGGCGGCTCGATCGCGCGGATCGAGGGTGTGGGCTTGCCGTGTGTCTTCGGGGGAAGAATCAGGATCCCTGGATCGACACGCGCGTCCGCCACGATGATCGGCATGTTGCACCCGCCGCGCTCGACCGTGCGTTTCGGGGTGTGCTGCCGTGCCGGAAATTCCAGGACGCCGATGGCGGGTGACCCGGGGGACGGCTTGACATGCTTCGGCAGGACCTTTCCGTCCTGAACCACGTCCACGTCGATCGCTTTCACCGTGAACAGCTGCGCGTAGGGTCCGGAGTGCACATGGCGCGGCGGCTGTGGCGGCGTCGCAGCGCCGATCCCCAGGGCGGCGACGAGCAGAAGCTTCAGCATGGTCCCTCCTGCTGGGGAGCCTAGCACGGCTGCGGTCTCAGTCAACCTCGTCCCAGATCCTGACCTTGTGAGACTCCCTGAGCAGCAGCGAGCCGACGACGAAGGTCACGGCGGCGACGCCGATCGGGTAATACAGACCGGCGTAGATGTTGCCGGTCGCCGATTCCTGTGGTCGCGGCGGGGCACGGGCGAATGCGAGCATCAGTGGACCTCGCCGTCGCCGCAGTTAGCGCCGCGTCTCGGACAGGATCTCGACGCCGCTCGCCCCCGGCTGGAATCGCCGTTCCAGGCGCCGTCCGGCGCGAACGAAGGCGTTCCACGCGGCCGCAGTGTCTTCAGGAGCCATCGATGCATCTGCGCCCGGTTCGAGGGGAAGAATCATGCCGACGGCCCGACCTCGGTGCGTCAGAATGTACGAGGCTCGCGACTCCCGCACGTGACGCAGGATGCGGGCGGCGTGAGTTTTCAGCTCCCGGACACCCACGATCCTCCCAGTCGAGGTGGGAAGGCGTCGTCTTGTCGTGTGGTGGTCCCTCATGTGACTACATTACGCTCCGAGCGAGCCGCGCGTCACAGTCGTGAGCGCTACTTCTTCCGATACCTGAACGTCGTCTCGCCGCGGGATTCGCCGTTGATGGCCGTGGAACTGATAACCACGAGCTGCCCGCTCTCCAGAGACAGCACCTGTGTCACGGCAACGGATGATGCTGGCGCGCGGCTCTCGATCCGCACCTACCAACGCGGTGACGAGAGCGGTCACGATCCGTCGCGGAAATACGGCCATGTGCTGATCTTCCTTTCCTGAAGCGCGCCTTTCTACATCGCGCGCAAGGCGTCGGCCGGACTGGTTCGGCGCAGGCGCCACGAGGCCGCCAGCGCCGCGGCCGCGGCACAGCCCAGCGTCGTCACCGCCACCGCCACGTACGTGACGGCGTCGAGGGCGCTGATGCCCGCCAGCAGAGAGGTGAACATGCGCGACACGAGCGCAGCCAGGAACAGCCCGGCTGCAAGGCCTGCGCAGACGGGCACGAGGGCTGCGGCAAGCCCGCGGCGAACCAGGTGGCCCATGTTCGCACCGAGCGCCAGGCGAACGCCGAACTCGCGACGCTGCGATTCGGCGAGGTAGGCGACCAGTCCGAACGCGCCGCCAATGCCAAGGAGCAGCGCCGCCAGGCCGAATCCGGAGAAGAACCAGGCGCCGAGCCGCTGCCGTCCGATGTCGAGTGCGACGATCTCCCGGCCCGTTGCGACATTGAGAACGTGCGCCTTGATCGTCCGCCGGATGGTTCCGGCAACCATCGCCGGCTGCTCGGTCCGAACGACAAAAAAGGAGGTGATCCCGTTGAGAATCGGTTGAGCCGTGACGATGGCGCCGTCGCCCGGATCCGACAACGATCCGAAGGGGAAATCGCTGGCAATACCGACGACAATGAACGGGCCCAATCTCGAAACCGGGGCCCGCAGGGGCTGGCCCAGCGCGCCGCCATCCGGCCACAGCCGTCGGGCCAGTGACTGGGTGATGACAGCAGGATATGGAGAAACGGATCCGTCGGCCGCCGTCAGCGAACGTCCGCTCAGAATGGGGACACCGAGCACGGACAGCATCTCCGGACTGCCTCTGAGCTGCGCGACAGCCACTTCATGCTCCCGATCCTCGGCCCTGAGCCGCTTGATGACGAACCGGTCCGCAGGACCGATGGGCGGCAGTCCCTGTGCAACCTCCGTCACACCGGGTACTTCCCGCAAGGCCCCCATGAGTCGAGCGCTGCGATTCGTAATCAGATCCGGCCGAAAGCCGCCGGGGGCAGCCCACGGCGTCCCCTCCTGAATTGACACGAAGATCGTTCGGTTCACGTCGAAGCCGGGTGCGCTCCCGAAACCGTGGACGACAGCCCGCACGAACAGACCCGCCGACACCAGAACGATGATCGTTGCGCACACCTGCAGCGCAAGCAGCGTCTGGCGGACCCGCTGTGAGGCCAGGCTCGTCGATGCGGACGCGCCAGTGAGCTCGCCCGCAAGGCGCTGGCGCCCACCACCGACAGGTCGCGCAGCAGCTCGCGAATCAGCCGGCCGCGGCCGGCGCCGAGCGACATCTTCACCGCGAGCTCCACGCGGCGGCGTTCGTAGTGCACCAGGACGAGCGCCGCGATCGTCGCGCAGCCGCCCAGGAGCACCAGCAGAACCAGTGCGGACACGACCAGCGCCGCATCGCGCTCGTTGACCATGAAGGTCCTGGTGTCGGGGGTACCGAAGACGTCGACGACCGACACCACCCTCGGACGACGCTCCATCCGTATGTCAAGTGCCTGGTAGAACTCGCGGAGGCGTGGGTCCGTCAGTTCCCAGAACCGCTGGTCCACCATGGGCACCGTCTGGTCTGGACCGAGACGGCCGAAGGCCATCAGCGACAGCGACTTCCCTTCCCAGACCGCGGGGGCGAGCCGGTGTACCACGCTCGTCGGGATCCACATGTCCGCCTGCTCGCCTCGACGGATGCCTTTGAAGTCCGGCGGCGCGACGCCGATGATCCTGATCGGGAAAGGCTGCGCCGGCAACACGGCGCCGATCATCTCGGGACGTCGTCCGAAGAGCCCGGCCCACAGGCGATCGCTGATGATGGCCACCGGCTCAGCGCCCTCACGCTCGTCGTCGATCGTGAAATCGCGGCCGCGAATCGGCAGCCGGAGCATCTGAAAATAGGCCGAGGTGACCCCGAGCGTTTCTGGAACGCGGCCACCGATGTCTATCTGAGGTCGCAGCCCGGCATTCATCCCAGTGGTGATGACCTGCCCGGCGATCCCGCCGCCGAAGATCTGAAGCTGAGGTCCACTGAGCCTGACCCATGCACTCTCGGTGATCGTCACGACCTGTTCGGGCTCCGGAAACGGCAGCGGCCGCGTCCAGAGCGCGTTGACGATCGTGAACACGAGCAGGTTGACGCCGACCGCCACGGCCAACACGAACGTCGACATGGCGAGGTATCCGGGATGGCTGCGTAACAGTGACCGGACGCCGATCCAGAGGCCGCGCAGCGAGTCGACGGGATCGGGCAGGTGCGGATGGCGCCGCGGAAACCAAGGTCGCAGGTATGCGAGCGCAATCAACGCGGCGACCACCGTCAGTTCCCATATGGCGGTGACGGTCAGCGCGAGCTGTCCACGCCGCGCGGCAGCCTCGCAGACGGACGTAAACGTCGCTTCCGCGTGCGCAGTGCGCAGGTCGACCGCCTCGCGACGCGCGAACCGAACGATCGACCGGAAGACGCGGAGCCACACCGAGGTCATGACCGCCTCAACCCGAGCGTGCGGCGCGCCGCCGCGACGACACTCTGGAGCCGGACGGATTCGGCCTCGACCACGGCCCGACCGAGGTCCGTCAACCGGTAGTAGCGCCGGCGCTCATCGTCCTCATCGGGACCGGGCCGCTCGTCCGACTGCTCGATGAGACGCTGGTCGAGCAACCGCCGCAGCAGAACGTAGAGCGTGCCGGTCCGCATCACGATGACCCCTTCGGTGAGGTCCTGGACGGCGAGGATCACGCCGTACCCGTGGAGCGGCGCCTCGGCGAGCGCCAGCAGCACGTGATACACGCGGGGAGTCAAGGGAAGGAACGTTCGCGGGTCCCGGGGCCGGTCGGCGCGCGCAGCCATCTCGCCTCCTGTGGTATATGCGTATATAACATATCTAGACTGGCGTCAAACATCTTCCTGGCAAACGCGTTTGGGCGAGTCCGCTACAATCCGCGTATGAAGACCATGCGGCAGATGACGGCGATCATCGAGCGCGAAGACCACGGATATGTGGCGCTCTGCCCGGAGCTGGACATCGCAAGCCAGGGAGAGACGGTCGAGTCAGCCCGGCAGAACCTGATCGAAGCCCTGGAGCTGTTCTTCGAAGCTGCAGATCAGTCCGAAGTCGAACGCCGCCTTCGGGGCGAAGTATTCATCACGCAAGTCGAAGTCGCCGTTGGGTGAGCGCCGCGTCTTGTCCGGCGACGACGTCTGCCGGATTCTCCGGCGCGAGGGCTTCGTTGAAGTCCGCCGGCGCGGCAGTCACGTCGTGATGCAGAAGCGGAGCGCTGAGACGACCGTTACCGTGCCGGTGCCCATCCACGATCAACTGAAGGCCGGGACCTTGGCGAGCATCATCCGCCAGTCCGGGGTGTCAAAGGAGCTGTTCGGCTCGAACGATTAGCCGGTCGCGATCCGCTCACCTGACGGTGATGAAGGCTTCTGCCGTGCGGCCGCTTCCGTCCTTCACCGAAAGGCGATGACGTCCGGGCGCCAGGGGCCACTCCAGGGATGCTCCTGACTCGGCGGTACCGATCGGACGGCCATTCACGCGCCACTCCACCGCGCCGGCGGCGGCCACCACCCTCAGCGGCAGCGTCTGGTATTCGCGCCGCAGCGTGGGATCGATGAGGTACGTCGAGCCGTCGGCCGGGCTCGTGATCTGGAGCGCCGCAGCCTGCCCGACGGCCGGGCGTGCGCTCGCACGCCGCACATCGGACCGGCGCCCCGCACCTCGCGCGTCAGCGCGCCGCACGGCAAACCCTCCGTCCCCTTCCCACCCCTGATACTCCGCCGGCAGCATCGTGAGCAACCCGTCGTCCCCGAGGTGATGCCAGCTGCAGGGCACCACCGGCGCTTCGACCGCGGCCCATTCACGGCGCCGGTTCGGACACCAGTTATTGGCGGCCAGTCCTGACAGCGCGCAGATCTCGCGCTGGGTCGAATCAGATCCCGGCGAGAGAATCGACGCCGTACCGAACTCGCCCGTCCCGCCGGCCGCGCGGCGTTCGGCCGCCAGCATGACCCCGTGGAAGATGGGCGCGGCCCCCGTGACGCCGCTCGAATTCCGCAGCGGCGTGCGGTCGAAGTTCCCGACCCAGACGCCGACGGTGACGTGCTTCGAATAGCCGATCGTCCAGTTGTCGCGGTACGCCTGAGACGTGCCCGTCTTCACCGCCACCGGAAACGGGAACTCGAGACTCCCGCCGCGGCCAAACGCGAACTCACGCGCCTCGGCGTCGGAGAGGACGTCGGTGATCCAGAAGGCGGTCCGGTGGGAGACGACCCGCCGGCTCTCCCGTTCCGGGTCACCCAGCCGGTACGTCGGCTCGATCCACTCCCCTCCCCGCGCGAGCGACGCATAGGCCGCCACGAGCTCGTCGAGACGGACCTCGGCGTTGCCGAGTGTCAGGCCCAGGCCGTAGTGCGCCGCGGTCTTGTCGAACGTGGTGAGGCCGGTACGCCCGAGAAAGCGCAGCAGCTTCGGGATCCCGACCGACGAGGCCAGCGCCACCGCCGGCACATTCTCGGATCCCGCCAGCGCGCTGCGCGCGAGCATCGGCCCCCGATACCGTCCGTCGTAGTTGCGCGGGCTGTAAACGATGCCAGGCTCCGCGGTTGGAAAGCTGAGTGGGATGTCGGCGAGCACGGTCGCCGGACTGTAGCCGTCCTCGAACGCGAGCGCGTAGGTGAACGGCTTCAGCGCGGAGCCCGGCTGCCGCGGCACGACCGGACCGTTGAGCATGCCGCCGCGCGCCGCACCGTTGTAGTCGCCGGAGCCTTCCCACGCCAGCCACTCTCCCGACGCGTTGTCGAGCACCACGACCGCCACGTTGGCGGCGCCGTGAAGACGCAGCGCATGACGATGGCTGTCGATCACGCCCGCGACGTCCGCCTGCAGCTCCGCGTCCAGTGTGGTGTCGATGCGCCGGGCGCGTGAGGGTCCCTCGGCGGCGAGCACCATCTCGACGAAGTGCGGCGCGACGAACGGAGAGGCCGCCGGTCTGAACGAGAGCCGCTCGTCGCGCGCCTCGGCGAGCTGATCCGCTGTCAGCCCCCCCTCGCCCTGCATCCGGCGCAGGACGACGCGCTGCCTCGAGATCGCGGCGTCGCGGGAGCGGTAAGGATTGAAGCCGGACGGCCGCTGCGGCAGGCCGGCGAGAAAGGCGGCCTGGGCCGGTGTCAGCATGGCGGACGTCGTGCCGAAGTACGCCCGGCTGGCGCGCTCCACGCCGGCGATCTGGTTCCCGTAGCCGGCGAGGTTGAGGTACATCGCGAGCAGCTCGCGCTTGGCAAAACGGTGCTCGAGCCGCAGCGCGATGACCGCTTCGTGCATCTTCGCCGCCCAGCCGCGGCGCCGGTCCGGCGTCCGGCGGTTCAACAGGAGCTTGGCCACCTGCTGCGAGATCGTCGAGCCTCCTTCGACGATCGAGCGCTCGGCGAGGTTGGTCTTCAGCGCCCGCAGGACGGAGAGCGGATCCACCCCCGGGTGCGACCAGAACCGCCGGTCCTCGGCCGCCACGGTTGCGGCGACCAGCATCGGGGGAAGCGTCTCCGCAGTCAGTTTCACGCCGCGCGTGCCGTCCTCGGCGCGCGCTTCGTAGAGCGGCACGCCCCGGCGATCGACGACGAGCGTGGAGGGGGCCGGATCGTCGAGCAGCCCGGACGGCAGGGGGCCCATGCGCAGCCACAGTGCGAGCGCGCAGAGCGCGGCGAACATGACGAGCACGAGGCGCCACTTGCGCGACGGGAGGAAACTCAGCGGAACGCTCATTGCTAATCTCTAATCTCTAATCGCTAATCGCTGATCCTGGATCACGAATCACGAATCACGAATCACGGATCCGGGATCCGGGATCAGGGATCAGCGATTAGCGATTAGCGATTAGCGATCAGGGATTAGCGATTCACCGCCTGACCTCGATCGTCGTCGTGGCGGTGCGGCCGAAGACCTCCGGCGTATACATCTCTTCGGCGCGCGCCGGCGCGGTGCGGAACGTGCCGGCCGTCGTGGCCCGCGCAATATAGCTGAAGGTGTGGACCCCTTCGCTCAGTCTCGTGGCGAACAACTGGATGCGGTCGTCGTGGCGCTCCACGTGATCGAAGCCGCCCACGCGCCACCAGCGCTCCCAGCTGTTCACCTCTTCGCCGCCGCGCTCGCTGGTCTGCCGGTTCTGCTGCGCCCTCAGGTCGCCGGCGGTCGTCGCAAACCAGGATTCGACCGCCTCGAAGCCCGCGGGCAGCGGATCGGTGACCGCGACGAACCGCCGCTCCTTCGTGAGCCGGAACGTCAGCGTCACGCGGACGAGATCGCCCGCCTGGTAGCTGGCCGCCGCCGGACGGGTACCCGCCTCGACGAACGGCTCGTACCTGCGCTCGATCGCCAGGCCGGCGTCGAGCCCGTCCTGGAAGAGCGCGTCGGCCGCGTAGCGGAGCCGCGCGGTGTAATACAGCGTCCCGGTGCCTTCGCGCGTGAAGGTCAGCGGACGCGTGGTGCCGGCGGCCCCCACGGCCAGCACCTGTGCCATCGGCACGGTCGTGGCTGCCGACTCGGTGCTGCGTCCCCTGAACTCCTCACGTGCCAGCTCCTGCTGGCCCAGTCGAACCACGGCACGGAAGTTCGGCGCGTCCGGTTCGAACTTCCGGTAGTAGCTCACGAGCGCCTGCATGGCGTGCGCGTTCTCCTGCGTATTGCCCCAGCGGCCGTTCTTGCGGACGGTCATCAGCCAGCGGACCATCTGCCGGAGCGGCGCCACCTGCGCCTGGCTCGCCGGCTCGACACCCTTCACCAGCGAGTTCAGGACGATCGCGGTCGAGCGCACGTTCGAGTTCCAGAACCAGAGCAGATAGGGATCCGCCAGCTCCTCGACGTGCGAGGCACCCGCTTCCGGCAGGATCGCATTGCCCATTCGCCGCCGGAGCTCGTCCACGCGCGCGCCAGACGTTTCCCCCTTTGCCAGCAGAGCGTCGTGCAGATAGGCGAGGGCGAACACCGGCATCCGCTCGCGGTATCCATACAGGCGGTTCAGGTTTGAATCCTGGTTCCGCCCTCCCTCGACGAGCACCGTCACGGCGAACGTCTGCCACGCGGTGTAGGACGGCCACCATCCTTCATTCAGTGGCGGCGGAGCCGCGAGCTCGCGCTCCATGTAGGCATAGGCGCGCTCGAGCATGCCGCGATTCACGTCGTACTTCAGGCCGGCGGCGGCGTGGAAGACGTGCAGGAGATACGCCGTCAGGTAAGGCGATGTGGACGCGCAGGCGCCTGGCCAGTAGGCGAATCCCCCGCTCTCGCACTGGAACAGCTCGAGCTCCTTCACCGTCGCCTGGACGGCCGGCTTCATCTTCGCCGTGTCCATGCCCGGCAGCGTGAAGGCGTCGCCCAGGTCGGCGGCGAGCAGCAGCGCGAGCGCGCGCGAGCCTTTCTGCTCCGCACACCCGTAGGGATATTCGACGAGATACCGCGCGCCTTCCCCGAGGCCGACGAGCGCGGTGGACGCGATCTCGACGTGCAATCCACCGAAACCGGGCACGACACTCGCCGGCACGGTCAGCGTCTCGCTCGCCGTGGTGGTTGCGCCCGCCGCCTCGCCGTAGGCCGCGACGGTCTCGGGCGACGCGAGCACTTCGACGGGGACGACATCCTCGAAGGCGTCGGTCTCGTTCCCGATGCGAACGGTCATCTGGATGCGGGCGCGTCCGATGGCGCGCCCCGCCCCCTCGAAGCGGACTTCGAGCGAACCGCCGGGCGCGACCGTCACCGTCTGTTCCGTGGATCCGGTCAGCTCCAGCACGCCCGGATCGAGCGACTTCATCGTCACGACCGCCTCGCCGGCGGTTTTCAACTGGCTGCCGACCACCGCGCCGAAGAAGGCGCGATCGCCGACGGCAAGGAACCGCGGATAGGTGGGCTTGAGCGTCACCGGCTTGTTCGTGCGCACTTCGGCGTCGCCGGACCCGAAGCGCGAGCGCCGATCGCCCGCGACCGCCATGATGCGATACGTGGTCAACGACTCCGGCAGCTTGACGTCCACCCTCGCGCGCCCATCGGCACCGGTCGTCACCGAGCCGATCCAGAACGCGAGCACCCGGAAGTCGCTCCGCATGTCCGCCGCCACGCCGCCGCCGCCCCCTTCGGCGGCCCCTTTCGGCGTCAACACGCGGCGCGAGACGATCCGCTGGCGGCTGTCGGCGTTGAGGACCTGGAGCGCCTTGCGGACGTAGACGGAGCCGAGGATGTCGGGCGTGCGGTAGGCGGTCAGCGAGAGCACGCCGTAATCAACCGCCCAGAGCGTGACCTCGCTGGCGGTGCCGCGTCCTTCGTGGTCCTTCACCTCGAGGCTGACGGTGGCGTCGCTGGCGGGCCGGTATTCCTCCTTGTTCGCGGCGACCGCGACCGTGAGGCGCTTCGTGCCGTCCTCGACCCTCAGCTCCACGTAGCCCAGCCGGAATGACGGCTTGCCGGGATCCGATACGTCTGTTTCGGACTTCGCCGCGACCTCGGTGAGGCTGGCCGGCGCGACGGTGCGTCCTTTGACGAGCAGCACCGACACGAAGACGTTCGGGATGTCGGCCTCGGTGATCGGGACCGAAATCGACTGCTGCGTGGAGGTCAGGGGAAACTGCCGATGCGTGCGGATGCCCTCCCGCTCGGTCGTGACGAGCGCCGTCGCCTGTTCCCACGGCGACTGGATCATGATGCGTGCGGTCTCTCCCGGCTTGTAGGTCTGGCGCTCGGGCACCAGCTCGATGCGGTTGTGGTCGAAGCGCTGCCAGGCCGTGTAGCCGGCGCCGAGCACGTAGAAGGAGGTCCGCGTCACCGCAAAGCGTCCGTCGTCGCCCCGGCCCGTCGCCTCGAGGACGAAGTAGCCGCCGTTGGCGAACGGCACGTCGAGCGGGACCGGCTCGCCGGCGGTGGTCAGGGTCCATTTGCCGGCGGGGATGATCTTGCGCTCGGTGTCCCAGGTGTAGAAGCCGTTGCCTTCGGCGCGCCGCACGCTCGTCCACTGGATCTGCGTGAGGGTGACGTCAACCGGCACGCCGGCGACGGGCACGCCGTCGAGACCGACCGCCACGACTTCGGTCTTCAACCCGGATTTCTGCTCCAGGAAGTACGACGGACGACGGACGCCGATGTACCACGGGGCCGGATGCACGGTGATGCTGGCGCGGTTGGCGATGTGCTGACGCGAGGCGTCCTCGACATCGCCTTCGAGCCGGTAGACGTAGGGCAGGCCGGCATCGCGCTTGGTCTCGAGTTCGAGTGCGAGGCGGCCGTCTTTCTCGAGCTCATCCTCTTCACTGCGGATCTCGCCGGACTCGGGGCTCCGCTGGTCGATCGACGACGACCAACCCACGAAGACCCAGCGATCGTCACTGAATCGTTCGGTGATCTGCTGCGGGGCGCCAGAGGTCGGGAACTTGGCGAACTTCCAGGACACGGGTCGCTCCCCCATGGGGGCGCCGAACAGGTAGCGCGCCGTGACCTCGCCCTTCAGCGGGTCCCCCGCGATGGCCACGCCGCCGGTGAGCGTCACGTCCACGCGGAAGTCGGGCCGGCGATACGCCGCCACGAGAAACGAGCCGTGCACCGACTTTTCGTAGGCCACGTA
>JBBECO010000064.1:1241-6215 GCA_040881785.1 Vicinamibacterales bacterium | reverse complement strand
ATGCCGTCAGGGGCGTTGTGCCGCAGGACCGCCTTGAGGTGCACCTCTTCGCCGAGCTTGTACACGCCGCGGTCGGCGAAGACCGAGCCGCGCAGCAGCGGATCCGACTCGTTCAGGTTCAGACCGGTGCCGAATTCCCAGGGAGAGATCCCCTCGTTCCAGTCGCTGCCGACGTAGGCGATGTCGCCGTCCTTTTCCGCCGTGACGATGAACTCGAACTTCCACCAGTTCTCCGGGTCCCGAAGCTTCGTGTTCGGAGCGATGACTGTGCCGTCGGCGGCGGTCGTGCCACGCCAGAAGGTGGAATTGTCCGTTCGCACGATCGACACGCGCGCATTCCCGACCGGCGCACCGGTATCGAGACGGGTGACGAAGATCAGCGTGTTCTGTGGGCTGTCCTTGACGGTGATCCCGAGGTTCGTCACCTGGACGATCGACGACTTCAGGCGCGATTGCTCGCTGGAGCCGAAGCGGCGTGACCGCGCCATCGGCTCCCCCTCGCGGACGGCCGCCCACACGAGACCGGTGCCGCCGGCCGTCAGCGCTGGGGAGACGTCCAGCCCGTGCGACTGGATCCGGTCGGGTGTGGGGGTCATGCGACGCGCCGCGCCAGCCGTCCCGGGCGGGGCCTTCAGGCCCTCCTGCAGGAGCCGTGACAGCAGCGGCATCAGCTCGCGCAGCGCGATGGGCGCCGCCCACTGCGTGACGTCGGTCATGTTGCGCGCGTAGAACGGCAGCTGCGGTCCGCCGTCCTTTTCCCAGACGCCCTGCCCTTCACCGAAGCTCGTGAACGCGCGCGCATGCCAGTTGTCCACGACGTTGAGCCACGTGTAGCCGAGCGTCTGGCCGTCCAGTGACCTCATCGTCGGGGCGATCGTGACGGCGTAGCGGCTGTTCGGCGGCTGCGGATCGAAGCCGGCGTCCTCGAGCGCGAGCCCTTCGCCATAGTCGGTGTCGTTCTCGCCGGGCTTCGACGCGGTCGGGAGTCTGTGGACGGGCTTGCCGTCCGCGAGGTTGGTGGCGCTGACCGCAGCGGCGAAGTCGATGACTTTCACCTGCGATCGCATCAGGATCGGGTTGCGCGCGTCGCCGTCGCACTGGGCGGTGCAGTAAAAGCCGTTGATGAAGAAGGCGCGCTCCCCTTCGATCGTGTATTCCTGCCGCTGGCCTGGCGTTGCCGGACCCGCCGGCGAGCGCAGCGTGGGGGCGAGCCTCAGGGTGATGTGGCTCTCCGGCGCCACCGGCGAGACCGTCTCGAAGGCCACGAGGTTCGGGCCCGGGCGATACCTCCGCGTGTCCCAGTTCGTCGTGGGGCGCAACCGGACGGCCGCGGTGGATGTCGCCACCGCCCGCACGGCCGCGACCTTGGCCTCGAACTGCTCGAGCGCCCCCGGATTCGTGGCCTTCAGGCGTTCGAGCGCCTCCGCCGTGAAGAACGGCGGCGTCCAGTCGTGCGGTTCGAGGGAAGCCGTCAGCGCCGCCGCGATGTCAGCCGAGCGGACCGGCTGGTTGAACCTGAGCAGCACGACCATCGGTCCGTTGACCGTGCCCCCGCGGCGATACCAGATGGTCGAAAGCAGTTTGACGGTCGGCGTCGTGAACGTGAACGTGACCGGCCTGGCCAGTCGGCGGCCGCTGACCGCGGTCGCGCCGGTGCCGATCGTGACCTGATAGCGCGTCGCGTACGGGAGCGGCCGCTTCGGGTCGGGCGTGAAGATGAGGATCGTGGTGCCGGACCATCGGAAGGCGCCGGGAATCGCCGGCGTGATGGTGACGTAGGGCGCCGTGACCTGGGCGGGAATCTGCCCCAGCGTGACCATCGGCTCCGAGAAGACGATCCGGATCTCGCTGGCCTCGTCCAGGCTCGCGATCTCTCCCTGCGGGCCGGTGTTGACGACGGTCAGCGCCTGCGTCTGCGCCTCCGCGTGGGCAGCAAGGCACAGCAGGGCACAGAGGAGCGCGCAGGCGAAACGGGTCATGGCTGATCTCGTTTGATATGGAGGGCGGTGGGGAGTCCAGCCATCCGTGGCTCACGAGGAATTAGACACCAGATTGGGGTGGATAGCCGGCGCTGTCACGCTGTCCCGCTGTCACGCTGCACGGGCCGACGGCCATCTGCCTCAAAGACACAAAGGCCACAAAGAGCACAAAGTAAAGACGGCTCGAGCAGGACCTGCCGGCGCCGGCCGTTCGGCCGGCGCTATGCGCGAAGCGCGGCCGGCAGGTCCTCGTTGTCAGCGTGACAGGCGTCGTGTCGTCGAGTCAGCGCCGGCGGCCGCGGCGAGGGAGCGCAGCGACTCGAGCCGCAGCGCGTGGGGGTGGGGCCCCACGCGCACCCAAGAAAAGCGTCGTCGTGCTTGCCGCCAGGCAGCCGTTTGGCCGGGCCGCCGTTTGGCCTCGCTGTCTTGCAGCGGCGGCCGTCGTGGCCTCACTTCACCAGCAACCACACCCCAAGCACACCAATCGCAATGGCCACGATCCTCGCGAAGCGGTCCTTCGGCATGCCGAGCAGGATCCGCTCGCCCAGGAGTGTCCCCGCCAGAACCCCCACGGTCATCACAGCAATCGGGATCCACAGCGCAAGCAGCGCACCGCCCGCAGTCGCGAGATAGACCGGGGTCCGGGCGGCGTCGACCATCAGACCCGTCGCTGTAGAGGTGGCGACGAACGCCGGCGGCGACAGCCGGAATGCCATCAGCGCTGCGGCGCGAAGGCCCCCCTGGTTCCCCGCAATGCCGCCGAAGAAGCCGGAGGCGAGGCCGAGCGCGCCGACCGCGGCGCCGCGCGGGTGCCAGCGTGTCGCCAGGCCGGCGAGCTGCGCGATCGCGGTCAGGACGAGGAGGCCGCCGAGCACCCGGGTCAGGATGAGGGCGTCGAGGCTCGCATACGCGAACGCTCCGGCAAGGCCGCCGGCGGCGCTGAGCACGCCGAAGCGCTTGAGGACGGACCAGTCGATTTCCTGGCGGAGCCGCCAGCAGCGTAACGCCGTGGCGGCGGCATGCGGGAGCGCGACGGCGGCGACCGCGATGTCAGTGCCGAGCGACAGTGCGAGCAGCGGCGTCAGCATGCTGCCGATGCCGAACCCGACGAGACTGGCGGTCGCTCCACCGAGCACAGCCACTCCGAAGACAACGCCGAGGAACCACACGGCCATGGAGCTATCTCCCGGCAGGCAGCGCGAGAGCCGCGAGGATCGCGTCGACCGTGATCCGCTGCTGGGCCTCGCGGCTGATGGTGGCGGGCCAGTCGCCCGGCTGAAAGCCGTAGTAGCCGAATTGTGAGTGGTTGCCGCCGTCGATCCTGACCACGCGGGTGGTGGGCGGCAGGTTGATCCGGGCTTTCTCGACCTTCTCGACGTCCGCGACCGTATCGCGCGTGCCATAGACCTGGGTGACGGCCAGTCCGCTCTTCGCGAGACTGAAGTCGCGCGGATGCGACGTCCCGATGAGCACCAGTCCCGCGAGCGAGCCCGCGCGGGTGCGCGCGAGCTGGGAGGCGACGACGCCGCCGCGGGAGTGGCCGGCGACGACCCAGCGCTGGACCTCGGGGACTCCGAGGGTGGCGTCGATGGCCCGCGTCAGCGGCACGGCATCGTCGGCGCCGCCGAACGCACCGCGGCGCGGCAGCTCGACGAGCAGTACAGGATGGCCGGCCTCTGCCACCGCGCGCGCCATCGGCGCGTAGGCGACCGGATCGACGAGTGCCCCCGCGTAGAAAATCAGCCCGGTGCGGGCGATCCGATCGCGCGGGGCGAACACCCAGTGGTCCGATCGATCGGTGATGTCAACGCGTGCGTCGCTCTTCAGCGCCTCGCGCGCCGTCGCGGTGGCGCGATACGCCAGCAGGCTCCATCCGATGAAGATCACGCCGGCCAGCAGGCCCACCCGGATCCACATCCAGTGGATGGTCTGCCACACACCGGCCGGCCGTTGCACCATGCCGCTATACTCCGTCGCTCCCAGCGCGCGGGTTTTGCGCGCTGGGGTGGAAAGCGAGGCGCCCCGTTTGCGGCCAGCCGCAAGAGCGCTTCACATCTCTCGAGTGCACTCCGCTATCCGGCCGCGACCGCGCGGCCGAGGACGACCGCCGCGAGGCCGAGCAGGACGTTGGCGGCAACGTTGAGCAGCGCGAGACCGGCTCCGGCACGGATGAGCGCAAGCGTTTCGTTGCCGAAGGCCGAGAACGTCGTGAAGCCGCCGAGAAATCCCACCACGATCAGCAGCCGGAGGTCCTGTGGCAGCGCCACGGCCCGCTCCATCGTGGGAAGGGCCAGCCCGATGGCGAAACAGCCGATCACGTTGACCGCCAGTGTCGCGTAGGGGAATCCAATGGACGGCAGCGCCAGGCCGACGCCGTAACGCGCCATCGACCCGAGCGCGCCTCCGAGCCCGACGAGAAGAAAGCCCGGCACTACTCGGGAAAGAACCAGTGGATGTAGCCGCACTGGCTGCAGATCACGGTCGTGCAGCTCGGCGCCGTCCAGTCCAGATTGAAGAAGGTGGCCACCGCACCCGGCAGCACGGCCTTCCGCGTGTAGAACGTGCTGTGGTCGCACACCTGGCAGCGGAGCGGCTTGTCGAGCACCTCCACGACTTCAGGTTCTTCCTTGCCAAAAATGCCCATCGATGTCACCCGCCCTGCTGCCAGTGCAGGATCGATTCCAGCGGATACAGCAGCTGAATGATGTTCAGCGTCAGATTGTCTCTGATCCACCAGCCGACCGCCACTTCCATCACGATCGTCAATGCTACCACCAGCCGAATCGGCAGTCGTGCGGCGGCGAAGTAGCCGACGGCCATCGCGCCGATGTCGGCCACCGAATTCAGCACGCTGTCGCCGTAGTAATCGAGCGCGATCGTCGTCTCCCGGTAGCGGTTGATGACCATCGGCGTGTTCTCGAGGATCTCCCAGGCTGATTCCAGCGCGATCGCGAGCACGAGGCGCAGGCCGAGCGGCCAGCCGAAGCGGCGGCCG
>JBBECO010000064.1:0-1141 GCA_040881785.1 Vicinamibacterales bacterium | reverse complement strand
CCGTTATGCGCACGGCACGCCTGCGAGGCCGACGCGGCCCGGTGAAGTCTCGTGCGACCACCGCGTTGCGAAACGCGGCCTGGTCTAGCGCGGTCTGCTACCATCTGCGCATGGACGACTCATCCTCGCAAGAGCATCTGGAGGTGATTCGACGGGCGGCGCACGCGATGCCGGGGCTGGACCTGTTGATGCTCTTCGGCTCCCGAGCGCGCGGGGATGCCCACACGCGTTCCGACTGGGATTTCGGATATCTCGCCAGTCCAGAGGTGGATATCCCGGGCCTCCTGTCGGCGCTCGTCGAGGCGACCGGCAGCGATCGAGTGGATCTCGTCGATCTTCGCCGCGCGAGTGGAGTGCTGCGGTTCCGCGCGGCGCGTGACGGGCAGGTGCTCCATGAGCGGACGCCGGGCCTCGGCGACGAGTTCCGGCTCGAAGCGGCGCGCTTCTGGTGTGACATGGCGCCGATTCTGGAGCGCGGCTACGCGGAGATCCTGGCGGGACTCCAGCCGTGAGTGTATTCGACCCATCTGTCCTGGCCGAGCGAGTGATGACCGTGGAACGTCACCTGCGCCGGGTCAGCGAGCGGCTTCCGGCCTCGGCGTCGGACCTGCAGGCATCGACCGACCCGTCCGACGCGGTGATCCTCCACTTGTGGCAGGCGACGCAGATCGTCATCGATCTCTCGATGGCGGCGTGCCTGGCGCTGAAGCTCGGCACACCCGGCAGCTATGCGGACGCCTTCCGCCGATTGCAGGCCGCCGGCGTCATTGAAGAAGCGCTGGCGGACCGACTCGTACGCGCGGCCGGCTTCAGGAATGTCGTGGCGCACGCCTATGAAACGCTCGACATGGCGCGGGTGCATGACGCCGCACGGCATGGTCCCGTCGACCTGAGGGCCCTGCTCGCCGCGCTCGCGGACCGGGCGAAGGAGTCGTAGACAAGAAGGGCAGGACCGGCGAACCGATCCTGCCCCGCACCCAGTGCGAAAGCTCCTGCACTTCCAGCGAAGTGCCCCGCACCCGCCTTCGCTCAAGCTACGGCGAGGCAGGCCCTCAGCGAAGGTTCCGCACCCTCAGCGAGGCGCCTTACTTCTTCGCCGACTCTCCGCCCGCGTCCGTCGTGATCTTCTTCGGCGCAGGCT
>JBBECO010000063.1:5159-6236 GCA_040881785.1 Vicinamibacterales bacterium | reverse complement strand
ACTTGATCGGCGAGCTGCGGATCTCGTAGCGCCCGTCCACCGGGACGACGAAATGGAGCCGGCCCTCCGCCACGGTGAAGGGCGCGTCGGGCGGCGTGTCGGGGGCGAGATCCACCAGGCCGGTCCGGCGCAGCGAGGCGCCCACGGTGAAGCGCGCGAGGCGGGGTCCACCGGCCGTCACGTAGAGCCGTCCCTGCGCATCAGCGGCCAGCGCGCGCGGCACGTACTCGAGCTCGCCGAGAGGTTCGCTCCGTCCGCCCGGCCGTACTCGCACGACGCGTCCACTGTCGTCGGCCACGATCAGCCCGGCATCCGGGACGAACGCGAGCGCGACGACCCGGCCCTTGACGCCGGAGAGCGGCACCGTCCGCAGGACCCGCCCGGAGATCAACTGGATCAGATGCAGTTGCTGCGCGCCTCCCTCGGCCGAGGACACCGCCCACAGATCACCCTGTTGGGGATCGATGGCGATACCGCCGATCTCCCCGAGGTCCCCTTGCGCGCCGACAAGCGTGGACACCTGCCCGGTCGTCCGGTCGATCACCGCGATCCGGCGCGCCTTGCGGTCCGCCACGATGAAGCGCTTCGACACGACGTCGTAGACGAGCGCGGACGGCGTCAGGACGGTCGTGAAGGTCAACGGATCTGACGGTGAGGGTGCGGGATTCTTCGCTGGGGGTGCGGGAACTGACGATGGGGGTGCGGGACTCTTCGCTGAGGGTGCGGGAACTGACGCTGAGGGTGCCGAGTCGCCGCCGAACTTCGCGGCGACCTCGGGCCACCGCGGCAGCGCGCGAACGCGCGCGAAATCCGGGTCGGTCTGAATCGCTGCCGGCCCCATCGCGACGGCCGACAACCGCTCCAGCATCACGAGCGCATCGCCCGGACGTCCGCTCAGGCTCTGCGCGCGCGCCACGAGCAGCATCACCTCCGGATCGTTCGACCTCCCCTTCCGGTACGCCGCCCACGCGAGATCGTGAAACGCCTCGTAGTCCTGCCGCTGGTGCGCGTCGATGGCCAGTGCGCGGCAGCTCGCCGCGTCCGCGCAGGGATTCGATGACTGAGCCGTAAGCAGCA
>JBBECO010000063.1:0-5059 GCA_040881785.1 Vicinamibacterales bacterium | reverse complement strand
CGTCCCTCAGCGCCACCATCGGATCGATCCGGGTGGCGCGGCGCGCCGGGATGTAGCACGCCAGCAGCGCCACGGCGAAGAGGACCACCGTCACCGCCGCGAACACGGGCACGTCCCGGCTGCTCACGCCGAACAGCATGCTCTCGAGGTACTTCGACAGCGCGAGCGCGCCCGCCAGGCCCAGCGCCATGCCGATGCCGACGCGCATCAGCCCCTGCGCCAGGACCAGCGAGAGGATCGACCGGCGGTTCGCCCCCAGCGCCTGCCGGATGCCGAACTCACGCACCCGCTGCGTGACGCCGTACGCGAGCACGCCGTAGATCCCGATGGCCGAGAGCAGCAGCGCCACCGCACCGAAGATCGTCAGCAGCGTCGTCGGCGCGCGCCGGATCGCCAGCGAGCGATCCACCCACTGCTCCATCGTCCTGACGTCGGTCAGCGGCTGCTCGGGATCGAGCTGCTGCACCGCCGACCGCACCTGCGCCGTCACCTGCGTCGGCGCGATCCCGGTCTTGAGGACGAGCGACATGCCCGCGGGACCGATTTGCGCCGCGGGACGGTAGATGCGCTCCTTGGTCACCGGTTCGCCGAGGTCGATGCTGTTGATCGTGCCGACAACGCCGACGATACGGATGCGTGGGCTGGTGGGGCCGCCACGCTGAAGCTCCTGGCCGACCGCGCTGCGCCCCTTGAAGTACTTGTCGACGAGGAACTGATCGACGATCCCCACCGGCGCGGCGTCGGCCGAATCGCTCGCGGCGAACAGGCGTCCCTCGATGAGCGGAATCTGCATTGTCTGGAAGTAGTCGGCCCCCACGATTTGCTGGCGCGCGTGGGGCGCCGGCTCGCCCGGGGCCGGCGTGTATCCGACGATCGAGTACGAACCCGAGCTCACCATGCCGCTCAGCGGCACCTCGGAGGTCAGCCCGACGTTCGTGACACCGGGGATCTGCTGCGCCTTCTCGGCGAGCCGTCCCCAGAAGGTGGCGCGGTCGGCCGGCGTGCCGTAGCGCACCGCGGGAAGCGTCACCCGGGCGGTCAGCACATGCGCGCGCTCGAAACCGGGGTTGACATCCTGCAGCCGCGCGAAACTCTTGATCAGCAGCCCGGCGCCGACGAGCAGCATGAGCGCCACGGCCGTCTCCCCGACCACGAGGGCCGCGCGCAGGAAGCCGGTGCTCCGCCCGGCGGAACCGCGTGTGGCGTCTTCCTTCAGCATCGACGCCGCGTTGCCGCGGATGACGGCGAACGCCGGGACGAGGCCGAAGATCATCCCGGTGACGACAGCCAGCGCCAGCGTGAAGCCGAGCACCGGCAGATGCAGCGCGGCATTGGTCGCCCCTGGAAGCTGCCCGACCGCCAGCGCAATCAAGGCCTTCAGACCGGCGTAGCCGACGATCATCCCGCCGAGCGCGCCGAGCACCGCGAGCACCACGCCCTCGGTCAGCATCTGCCGCAGGAGGCGCCACTGCCCCGCGCCGAGTGTCGTGCGGATGGCCAGCTCGCGCCCGCGCCCCGTCGCGCGCATCAGCAGCAGGTTCGCGACGTTGGCGCAGGCGATGAACAACACGAGGAGCACACCGAGCTGCAACACCAGCAGCGGCTGGCGGGTGTCGCCGACCAACTCGTCGCGCATCGGCACCGCGTAGCCGGTGAAGCCTGTCGTCTTCACGAAATCGGCGCTCTGCGGCAGGCGCTCGAGATTGCGATCGACGATCATCTTGAACTGCGACGTGGCCAGATCGACCGTGGCGCCCGGACGCAGGCGCGCGATCATCTGGCTGAACTCGTTGCCGCGTCCGGCATCGGACATCTGCTGGGGGGTGAACGCAAACGGGACGAGGGCGGAGAGTTCGCGGCTGGGCAGCTCGAAATCCGCCGGCAGTACGCCGACGACCGTGTACGCCTCGCCGCTCATCCTGACGTCGCGGCCGACGATACCCTCGTCGCCGCCGAAGCGGGATCGCCACAGCCCGTAGGTCAGGATCACCTGCTTGTCGGCTCCGGGCGTCGCCTCCTCTTCCGTGAACGCGCGGCCGAGCATCGGCTGGCGCTGCAGGGTGGAGAAGAACGACGGCGTGACGGCCAGCGCCCGGATCTGCTCGGCCTGGCCCCCCTCGGCCAGGGCCAGCGACCGGCCGGTGAAGAGCGCCGCATCCTCGAGGGTGTCCGCCTGGGCCCGGCGATCGAGATAATCGGGAATCGACACCGTCGCTTTGGGAAGCCCCATCAGCGGGTAGGTATTCCAGATGAACACCAGCCGCCCCGCATCGCCGTACGGCAGGGGCCGCAGGAGGATCTGGTAGACCAGGCTGAAGATCGCGGTATTTGCGCCGATACCCAGTGACAGTGTAAGAATCGCAATCAGCGTAAAGACCGGCTGTTTGCGAAGCGAACGCAGCGCATAGCGGATATCCTGCATGAGGGCTTTGACGGATACAGGGCCCGGATGGTTGCGGTCTTGCACGGAAGGCGACACCCATGAATGTGCACCTCGTGAATCCCAGCCACGTTTCCTTCGGGGTGGGCGTCATCACTCCCCGCTGGCTGTTCGTCCTCGCCGCCGCGACGCCGGCGGACGCCGGCGACCCGATCCTGGTCGATGAAACCCTCGAAGTCATGGACTTGTCCACGATCTCGCCGGGCGACATCGTCGGGATCGGCATTCACACCGGCAACGCCCTGCGCGGGTACGAGGTCGGGCGGGCGGCGAAGGCCGCCGGCGCGACCGTCATTTACGGCGGGATCCACGCCACGCTCTACCCGGAAGAGGCCCTGGACCTCGGTGGGGCGGACGCCGTGGTGAAGGGGGACGGCGACGTGATCTGGCCGTCGGTGATTGCCGACGCGCGGCGCGGCACCCTGCAGCGGATCTACGAGGGGGGGCGCGTGGACGCCGACGCGTTCCGGCCGGCCCGCTGGGACCTGCTGCCGCCCGACCGCTACATGTGGGCGTCGGTGCAGACCGTTCGCGGCTGCCCGAAGCACTGTTCGTTCTGCTCGGTGTGGCGGACGGACGGACAGAAGCCGCGGCAGCGCGGCGTGGACACGGTGGTGGGCGAGATCGTCGAGCTGCGCCGGCGTGGGTTCCGCTTCATCGCGCTCGCCGACGACAATTTCTACCCCGTCTCGGCGGAAGACCTGCGGATGGCGGCCCGTCGCGAGGATCCGGCGCGCCTGGAAACGCTGCGCGCGATCCGCGCCGAGCGCTTCGAGCTGATGGACCGCCTGTCGAAACTGCCCCGCGACATGATCTTCTTCACGCAGATCACCATGGAAGCGGCCGAGGATCCCGAGTTCCTCGACGCGATGCGCCGCGCGAACATCAAGGGGGCGCTCGTCGGCATCGAATCGGTCACGGCCGAGGGGCTGAAGGACATCTACAAACCGTTCAACGCCACGGGCGACGAGCTCGTCGCGAAGCTCCGCGCCTTCCGGGACCACGGCGTCCACGTGCTCGGGTCGTTCATCTTCGGGCTGCCGAGCGATTCACCGAAAACGTTCGACGCGACGGCGGCGCTGGCCGAGGCCGCGAACCTCACGTTCGCGCAGTTCGTCATGCTCACGCCGTTTCCAGGCACGCTGGATTTCGCCGAGTGGGAAAAGACCATCAATCCCGAGACCGAGCGCGTGGCCGGCATCCCGGTCACGCGGCACTGGCTGATCCCGCAGGAGAACCGGCCCAAGGTGTACGTGCCGCATCCGCTGATGACGGCGGACGAGATCCGGGCGCGCACGCAGGCGGTGTGGGACCGCTTCTACAGCCTGCCGCAGATCTGGCGGCGCTCGAAGTGCACCCCCACGCTCAAGGCGCGCCTGGCCTTCGTGCTCATTTCGAAGCTGTATCGGCAGATGTATGCGAATACCGGGATCGCCACCGACAGCGCCCGCGTCCACCGCTCGGCGCAGTGGGCGCGGATGATCGCCAAGCCGTGCCGCCGCCTGTTCACCGCACCGCCGATGCCCGAGCTGCAGATGCCGGCATAGGGCTCTCAGCCTGGAGGCATAAAAAAGGGGCGGCTCCGTCAGGAGACCGCCCCTTTTTGCTCGATCGCTCTGGCCTACCAGCGCGGTTCGCGCTTGCGGCCGCCGCCACCGCCGCCGCCGTAACCACCACCGCCGCCGCGCCCGCCGCCGGCGCCGCCCGCCGTCTTCGGGCGCGCCTCGTTGACCGTGAGGTTGCGGCCACCGAAGTCGGTGTTGTTCAACTGATCGATCGCCTTCTGGGCATCCTCGTCGGAGACCATCTCGACGAAGGCGAATCCGCGCGCCCGGCCGGTGGCCATGTCGCGCATCAGGTTGACGCTTTCCACCGCGCCGGCGTTGGCGAACAGATCCTGCAGGTCCTGTTCGCTCGCCGTGTACGGCAGGTTGCCGACGTAGAGTTTACGGCCCATCGCTGCTTTTCTCTCTTCTGCCCCGCCTGTGCGGGGCCGCTGCTTTTCCGACCCGGGATGGATCGAACCAGGTGGCGCCGGCGGTGATGAAGCGCGCGCGACAGCACGGCTGGCGGCCACCTGCGGGCGAGTCTACCACGCAGGTTCCGCCGTCAAAGCTCGACCGGATCCGCGCCTGTTCCATAATGAAGGCCATGCACACCCGCGCGTATCGTCTGGCTCTCGTGCTGGGTCTCACAGTGTTCGCCGCCGGCTGCGGCGGCGACGCCCCGTCTGACGTCGCGGCCCCGCCGGCCGACGCGCAGCGCACCGCGTCCGGCATCGCCTCGAAGGTACTGACGCCCGGCACGGGGACGCGGCATCCACGGCCGAACTCCCGGGTGACCGTCCACTACACCGGGTGGACGACTGACGGTGAGGAGTTCGACAGCTCCGTGAAACGGGGCGAGCCGACGACCTTCGGGCTCGACGACGTGATTCCGGGATGGACCGAGGGCGTCCAGATGATGGTCGAGGGGGAGAAGCGACGCTTCTGGATCCCGGGCGGACTCGCCTACGACAACTCCCCGCGCCCCGATGCGCCGAAGGGGATGCTCGTGTTCGACATCGAGCTGATTCGCATCGACTCGTAGTCCAACCGAGGGGCGTCGCCCCACCGACGC
>JBBECO010000062.1:14696-37514 GCA_040881785.1 Vicinamibacterales bacterium | reverse complement strand
CGACTGCCGCCACCGCCACCGCCGTATGCGTGACGCGCCAGGGCTCGTAGGCGAGACCGAGCGCCTTCCTCCACACCGAGGCGATCACCACCCCCATCGACGAATGGCGTCTCATGGGTCCACACTCATCTCGCGATCAGGACGGACACCGGCGAACGCGAGACGAGGCCATCGGCGACACTCCCAAGCAGGAGACGGTTCACTCCCTGCGTGTTCCTGGCCCCACAGACCAGGACATCGGCACGCCACGTCGACGCGGCTTTCAGGATCTCGACAACGGGGGTGCCGCGACGGACGTTCGTCGTCACGTTCCATCCAGCTGTTCGCAGCCGTTTCGCCGCGTTGTCCAGGTGTCGGCGCGCTGCCGCGTCTCTCTTCGTCTGCTCGCGAGCCACATGTCGCCTCACGTCCGACCGGACCGACGCCGGCGCCCTTCCCATCAGCGGCAGCGGTATCGGAGGAACGACTGCAACGAGCAGCACCCGCCCGCCCGTGCTCGCCTTCAACCGCTCAATGAATCGCACGCCGCGAACGGATGCGGCAGAGCCATCGACCGCAATGACAAATCGGCCAACGGCGTGCGACGCGCGTTTGGCGACGAGCACGGCGCAGGGCGCTTCTTGTACCACCCGGCGGCTCACGCTGCCGAGCGCAAGACGACCGAGTACACCAAGGCCTCTGCGGCCGACGACGATGACATGTGCTCGTCGGCGCCGTTGCTCAGCGAGGATGGCGTCTACCGGTGGCCTGCCGGACAGCGCAACACGGGATTCTGAGAATCGGTCCCGCAGGAATACCTCGAGGCGCTGAGCCTCGCTGCGACGGCTTTGCATCAGCGCGTCTCGGTAGAGCAGCCCGAGGCCAATGGCTGGGGGCGTTGCGCCGGCAACGACCCCGATGGCCCGCGTGTCATCCGGCCACGGCAGGTGACCGGCCAGGGTTACGGCGGCACGCGCCGCAGCGGAACCGTCCGAAGCCACGAGGACGGTCAAAGGGCGTGTCATGACGAAGTCCTTGTTGAGGTGAATGGTGACGAACGTATCCCGACGTTCCGCTTGTGTGAGCACTCCAGCGAGCAGTGTCAGATCGAGCGGTGTCGCACTGGCGAGGTCCGGCGGCTCGCGCAACGCCGTGGGTCCGGACGCACCCACGGTCATCGTCTGACCGCCGGCCCACACTTCCTGCACCGTCATCCGATTCTCCGTCAGCGTGCCCGTCTTGTCGGAGCCGATGACGGCGCACCACCAGATGCTTCGTGCGGCGCCGCTGGTTCGTTGGTCGAGGGTACTGGCCTGGCGATCATGGCACTACCTCCGTTCACCAGGACTCCTCGGCCCTTTGGGCTCGGCACGCTCCCAAGATGGTCGCAAGCACGATCCCCCTCCGCGCCTCCACGAGACTCAGGCGACGCCGTGGGTGCTCGGAAGTCTGAACGATCGGGGCTGATGCTGTCTCCCGTACACCGAGTAGCGGCTGCGCCACCGGCAGGCGGCCGGCGGCTCCAGGCGCTGAAAGGACGTGAGGAGGTTGCGCGGCGGAGCCGCCTCGCATCCCCGCCCTCGTGCCCGTGAGGAATCTCACGAACAGCATCGAGCCGATCAACGCCACGATGACGAGGAACGACTGGAGCACATCGGAGACCATGATATGTCCCTCCTAGGTCTTCGGCTCGGATGAGGCGCCGTCATCGCCTCGACCGATCGCGTCGCGCATCGTCGTGTCGGCCTGGACGTTCTTCATGCGGTAGTAATCCATCACACCCAGATGACCCTGTCGGAACGCCTCCGCCATGGCGCGGGGGACTTCGGCTTCCGCCTCGACGACACGAGCCCGCATCTCCTGCTCCAGGGCGACGGCCATCGCCCGGCGCTGCTCGGCTTTTGCCTGCGCGATCTGTTTGTCCGCATTCGCCTGCGCAATCTGAAGCTTGGCGCCGATGTTCTCGCCGACATCGACATCGGCGATGTCGATCGAGAGGATTTCGTACGCCGTGCCTGCGTCCAGTCCCTTGCTCAGGACGTGTTTGGAAATGTGGTCCGGGTTCTCGAGCACGTCCTTGTGTGTCTCCGCGGAGCCGATCGTACTGACCATGCCCTCGCCGACGCGTGCGATGATCGTCTCCTCGCCGGCCCCGCCGACCAGGCGATCGATGTTCGTGCGCACGGTGACGCGGCAGAACGCGTGGAGCTGGATCCCGTCCTTTGCGACGGCGGCGATGCGCGGCGTCTCGATGACCTTCGGGATGACCGACATCTTGACGGCAGCCAGAATGTCTCGGCCCGCCAGGTCGATCGCGGCCGCACGCTTGAACGGCATGGGAATGTTCGCCTTGTCGGCCGAGATCATCGCGATGACGACGTTGACCACGTTGCCACCGGCCAAGTAATGCGCTTCCAGATCGTTCAGCGGGATGTCGAGCCCCGCCTTCACGCTGCTGATACGCGCCGTGACGACGGTACCTGGCGGCACGCGCCGCAGGCGCATGCCGATGAGCGTCAACAGCCCCACATAGGCGCCCGAGGCCCATGCGGCGATCCACAGCGGGATCGGCACCAGATACAGCACAAACGCCAGGACGGCAACGGTCAGTATGAGCGTCGCCACGGCCCCGAGGACGCCGGTTTCAAGTCCCGTCATGAGATCCTCCCGTGCCTTGACTCGCCCCGCTTCGCACGACGATGCGATTGCCGTCGACTCGGAGCACATGAATAGGTTGGCCGGCCTCGAGGAAGACGCCCTCCGATACGACGTCCACCCGCTCCCCATCGAACTCGGCGATGCCAGCCGGCCTGAGGGGCGTCAGGGTGGTCCCGTGCTTGCCAACCCATCGACGATCGGATTCCGGCGGCGATGCATAGCCGGCCTGCGCCGTCAGTTCCTCCTCGAGCACCAGTCGCCGGCCAAACGGGAGACGCGGCAATGCGCGGAGCATGACAGCGGCACCGACGACCGCGAGCAAGAGCGATGCGGCCACGCGCCCGCCGGCCCGGAGCATGACCTCCCATGTCGCGCCCGCACCGACGACGCTCAACCCCAGGCCGCCCAGCAATGCCCCGATGCCGAGGAGTCCGGCGAGGCCAAATCCCGGTGTGACGAAGATCTCCACGACAAGGAGCACGACACCGGTCCCCATGAGGAGAAGCTCCTCCCACCCGGCGAGCGCGACGAGCCAATGTCCCCAGAAGAACAAGCCGAGGCAGATGAGCCCGACGCCGCCTGGTAACCCGACGCCAGGCGTCTGAACCTCGATGATCAATCCGAGCATCCCGATCGCGAGCAGGATGGACGAGAGCACGGGATGCGTGAGGATGCGGACCAGCGTCTCGGCCCACGTCTGCGGAATACGCCGCACCTCGGCGCCGCGGAGATCGACGGCCGCGAGCGCGGCCTCGAGGGTGTCCGCGCGGGCATCCGCGACCCCGTGCTGCAAGGCTTCGTCAGTCGTCAGTGTCAGCAGCTTGCCCTTCTCGCTGATACCGGGCACTTCGACGTCTGCATCGACCATGGCCTCCGCCAGGAGGGGTGGACGCTTGCGAGCCTCCGCCGTCGCGCGAAACTCCTTGCGCATGTACGACACCGTCTTCTCCTCGACGGGCTGAGCGCCGCCGCCTGGTGCGCCTACGGCGACTGGCGTCGCCGCACCTAACGTGCCACCCTCCGCCATGACGATTGACGTGGCCGCCAGGCTGATGAGTGCTCCGGCCGAGATCGCGCGCTTGTTCACGAAGGCGATCGTTCGAACTGGCGTTCGGAGCAACGCGTCACGAATCAACACCGCGGCGTCGACCCGACCACCGAAGGTGTTGATATCAAGGAGCACGGCTGCGGCCTGTTGCGCGGCAGCCTCGGCAAGCGTTCGTTCTACGTACGGCGCGAGCCCGAGGTCAATCACACCATCGATCGGAATGACGTAGACGGTGGCGCGGTCATCGCTGACAACTCGTGCGGACGTCAGCCCGGCCGCGACGACCAGCACGACGGCCGTCACGCACAGTCGCAACCGCCGGCACCAGGTCACGGTAATGTCCCGCCGAGATGACGTCCGTCGAGTGATCTGCATGGTTCACATCTCAGGCACTCACGCGCGTACAGTGAGCACAGGGCACGGAGCAGCCCGCACGACGTGCTGCGTGTTGGAGCCGTACAGCATCAACTCGAGACCGCCGGTCCCCTGAGCCCCCATGACGATCAAGTCCGCCGTCGCCGCCTCGGCCTGACGCAGAATCGCCTTGCAGGCGCGATCAACCGTCACAACTTCCTCGATCTCGCACCACATGACCCGAACGGAAATTCCGGCGTTCTCGTGCGCCTGCATGGCGACGCTCCGGCTGTACTCGCGGCGGCGTTCCAACGCTGAGCTGGCCGGCCGTCCGCTGTGGCAGCTCATGGCGAACGGGAGCATTCTTCCGAGTCATCTCCGGCATACGCGCAGGTCCTTGCGAAATCGACGTGGGTGCCTATGGGTGCCTATTCATCGCCCGAGACCACGGCGGGACTCCGAGACGGAGGGCAAAGGCGATACCAACAGCCGGCTGCTGCTGCACATTCCGAGGACCGTGTGTGGGAGCGTTTTGTGGCCCGATTTGAAGGGCGCGAGGCCGGCGCCGACACGCGACCGTCAACAACTCCGGGAAATCTTCCCAGCCTTGCGGGAAATTGCCAGCTGTGCCGCCGGGATTCCGGTAGCCCGCGCCTCTCAATGGGGCGGTAATCAGCCGCAAGGCTGCGCCGCAATCGTTGTTTGAAAGGGCACGGCGGTTGCTCAACGGATCGCGGGCTGGATGTTGACCTAGCCGTGTCGTGCACCGAGGGCACTAGATCAAAGGAGAAGCGACGATGAATAAGCCGAGACAGATACTGGTACCCACGGATTTCAGCGAAGCCGCGAATGCGGCCAGGGCCTATGCGACAGTGCTCGCGGACACGTTCGGAGCCACCCTTCATGTCCTCCACGTGATACCCGATCCGCTCGCGATGGGCTGGGGCGTTGATGCAGCGTACCTGCCGCAACTACTCGAGCGAACGGAGCGCAAGGTACGGGAACAGCTTGAATCGGCGCTGACACCAGAAGAGCGCGCGAAATTCCACGTCGAGTCGGCCGTAGATACCGGCGCGCCCGTCGACTGCATCGTAAGGTACGCGGACAAGCACGGCATCGACTTGATCGTGATGGGGACGCAGGGGCGCGGCACCGTCGAACGCATGTGGGTGGGCAGCGTGACGCAAGGCGTGCTGAGACGCGCATCCTGTCCTGTCGTCTCGGTTCAGCAGCCGAGGGCGTGACGACGCTGCGCTCTGGCGTGAACCTCAGATTTGCAGGTATGTTTTCCGTTTCTGCGGACGAAACTTCTGGAGGTTGCCAGGGCAGTCGTGCCTCTCGTCGTCTGCGTGCTCCAGATCTTGCTCGTCCACGCGTTCGCCGCTTGGTGACGCCTGAGCGCGGGCGCATCCTCGCTGCGATTCATGCTAACGCGGAAGAAGAGGTCGAGCAGAAGGCCGACATCGTGAGGCATTCACCGCCGCACGGCGACTGACAGCACCACACTACCCAGCACCGCGCTCACAATCGATCCGGCGAGCGTGCCGATTTTTCCCGCGGCTTCGTAGGCGGGAAAGTCGGCGACAGGAAACGCAAGAGCGTTGAGGAACAAGGCCATTGTGAAGCCGATCCCGGCCAGGCACGCACCGCCGGTGAGCATGCCCCACGTCACACCGTCGGGGAGGCTGGTCACTCGCAAGCGCACGGCGAGCACGCACAACAGCAAGATGCCAACCGGTTTGCCGAGGGCGAGAGCCGCGGCGACGGCCACGGCCACTGGCTCACCCAGACTCGACGGACTGAGGATCACCCCCGCATTGGCCAACGCGAACAGGGGCATAATGACGAACGCAACCCAGGGGTGCAACCCGTCCTCAAGTCGCTGCAGCGGAGACACCGCCTCACGCGCGGCGAACTGCGCGCGCCAGACATCGGCTCGGGCACCGGAATCGCTTCCGTCTCCACTGGTGCGTTGCCACGCCGCCATCAGCACGTCCGCCAACGTCTTCTGCCCGACCCACGCGTGTGCCGGCGTCAGAAGTCCGAGGAGGACTCCGGCAACCGTCGGATGCACGCCCGACTGCAGGAACGCCAGCCAGATGAACACCCCGATGAGGACGTACACGCCAATCGACCGAACACCAATCCTGTGGAACGCATAGACGAGGCCGAACGCGCCGGCGGCCCATCCGAGCCACGCCCACACGAGCGTCTCAGTGAACACGAAGGCAATGATCAGCACCGCCACGAGGTCGTCCACGATCGCGAGCGAGAGGAGCAGGATCTTGAGCCCGAATGGCACGCGCTTGCCGAACAAGGCGAGGAATCCCACCACGAAGGCGATGTCGGTGGCCATCGGCACCGCCCACCCACGCTGACCTGGCTCGCCCCACTGCAGGGCCAGGTAGATGGCCGCCGGCATCATCGCACCACCCAACGCCGCGAACAGCGGAAGCAGGGCCTTCTTGGGATCGCGGAGCTCGCCGTGGACCATCTCGCGCTTGACCTCCAGCCCCACCACGAAGAAGAAGATCGTCATCAACCCGTCGTTGACGATCAGGTGGCCGACATCGCCCGTCAGGGTGAACGCACCTATCGACAATGAGACCGGTGTCTTCCAGACGTTCGCAATCCAGGCGGCCATCGGGGAATTGGCGACCATCAGCGCCGCCGCGGTGCACGCGAGCAGGACGACGCCACTCGTTGCTTCGATGTGCAGGAATCGGGTCACCGGCGCCAGCCAGCGATCGACCCGTGCCACCGGCAACGATCCCCCCGATTCGGTATTCGCGGGCGCGGTCAAGGGTGAACTCCTCTCAGGCCCGCTGGCCCAGGATCGCTGGCTTGTCGCGTTGGGTTGCCGGCATGTCTGATCAATGCGTAGTTTTCGATCGTCGGCGTCACGATGCCCTCTTGCAGACAGTGGCGACCATAGTGCGTCACGGCAGTGGGCAGTTGGCCCTCAGGCCGAGCCTCCATCATTGCACCGTTTGATCGGCGCTCTCCGGCGGCGAGAATCCGACAGCGCTTCCCGCTTTCCCTGTCGCGCGACGGCTTCCGCCAGAACGGCCACGCGATACCCAGCCCCACCACGAACGGCAGCACGACCGCCAGCCCGATCCAGAACCAGCTCATCGTGTCGGACACGCGGGCAGCGTACACCAGTGTTGGGCCGTGTTGAACCGCGGCACAAGCAGGCAAGGAATGCGTCGTCAAGGACAGCGATGTGTTGTTGTTCACATGAAACGTGTAGATGTGGCAGCCCATACAGGGCTGCGCTACACTCCTCTCGATGAAGGCCCGTTTCACCAACCCCGCGCGGATGCTCGGCCTGGCGCTGCTCCTGCTGGTGTTCTCGCCGGTGACGGCGCCGTTCTCGACGTTCGACCTCGTCAGCCTTCTGGGGGGCGCGACCGCGCCGGCGAGCACGTCGGTGCAGTCCAAGAAAGCTCCCGACGAGCCCGTCGCGGCGGTTGACGGCCGACTCGACGTCAGCGCGCAGAACGCCGACTGGGGTAGCCTGCGGCCCCGGCTCGTGAATGCCCCGGGCGGTTTCACCTCACTCCACCGTCCGCTCCGTATTTAACCTCCTCCTCTTCCACGTTCAGCTCAACACCGCCGGCGCCGGGTGCGTCCGCGTGCGCGCGCATGCGGTCGCCCGGACAGGCACAGACAAGGGAGATGGGGAGGCGACGTGACGACAGGCAAGACATCCAACGAAGCGTGGGGCAGCCGCATGGGGCTGATCCTGGCCATGGCGGGGAACGCCATCGGGCTGGGAAACTTTCTGAGATTTCCGGTTCAGGCGGCGAGCAACGGCGGCGGTTCGTTCATGATCACGTATTTCATCGCGCTGCTGCTGCTCGGGATTCCGCTCATGTGGATCGAGTGGGGCATCGGCCGCAACGGCGGCCGCTACCGCAAAGGCCACATGCCCGGGATGCTTGCCGCCATCTGGCGCCACCCGGCGGCGAAGTACCTGGGCGTGATCGGCATGGTCATCCCGCTCGTGGTGATGATCTATTACACCTACATCGAGAGCTGGACGCTGGCGTTCACCTGGTTCTCACTGACCGGCGATTACTTCGGACGCGGCACGCAGGGAGAGATGGTGGCCTACCTGCAGTCGTTCCAGGGCGTCGGCGATCCGGCCGCACGGGTGCACAGCGCCTGGACGCCGTACGCCTTCTTCCTCGTCACGCTCGCGGTCAACGTCTGGATCATCTCGAAGGGGATCTCGGGCGGCATCGAGAAACTGGCGCGCATCGGGATGCCGATCCTGTTTCTGTTCGCCACGGTTCTCGCGGTCGTCGTACTGACGCTGCCGGCCGGGCCCGACGGCTCCACGGCATGGACCGGCCTCAACTTCATCTACAACCCGGATCTGTCCAGGATCGGTGAGCCGGGCGTCTGGCTCGCCTCCGCCGGTCAGATCTTCTTCACGCTGTCGGTCGGGATGGGCAGCCTCCAGGCGTACGCGTCATACCTCTCCACGAAGGACGACATCGCCCTCAACGGCATCGCCACGGCGGCGACCAACGAGACGGCCGAAGTCGTCCTCGGCGGCAGCATCGCGATCCCCGCGGCGGTCGTGTTCTTCGGCGTGAGCGGCGCCATGGCGGTCGCGCAGTCGGGCTCGTTCAACCTTGGGTTCGCGACGATGCCGGTGGTGTTTCAGCAGCTCCCGATGGGGCAGCTGCTCGGCGCGATGTGGTTCGGCCTGCTGTTCTTCGCCGGCATCACGTCGTCGGTGGCCATGCTGACGCCGATCGTCGCGTTCTTCCGCGAGGAATTCGGCATGCCGCGACAGCCGGTGTGTTACGCGCTCGGTGTCATTACGCTGCTGTTCGGTCTCATGCACATCGCATGGCTCGAGCACGGGTTCCTCGACGAATGGGACTACTGGGCCGGGACGTTCGGCCTGGTGCTGCTGGCGGTCGTGGAGACGATCGTGTTCATCTGGGTCTTCAAGCCGGACAATGCCTGGCGGTCGATTCATCAGGGCGCTGACATCCGGATTCCGCAGATCTTCAAGGGGATCATGACCTACGTGACGCCGGTGTACCTGCTCGTGATCCTGACGTGGTGGGGCTGGCAGGACGCGCTGCCGATCCTGCGGATGGAACGCGTGACGCCGGGCTCGGAGCCCTACGTCCTGCTCTCGCGCAGCATTATCGTGCTGTTCGCCGTGGTGCTGGCCGTGCTGGTCAAGGTCGCGTGGACGCGGAACGGCTACAACGATCGGGCGGGATTCCGTGAAGTCGTCCCGCAGGAGGAGGTCCGATGACGTCGAGTGCCATCGTGTTCATGGCGGCGAGCTGGACGTTCGTCCTCGGCCTCACCGCCTGGTCGTTCCGGCGCATCTTGAAGAAGGGGTAATCGCTAATCCCTAATCCCTAATCGCTAATCTCCTCAATCCCGGATCCCGGATCCCGGATCCCGGATCCCGGATCCCGGATCCCGGATTCGTGATCCCGGATTCGTGATCAGCGATTCGTGATCAGCGATCAGCGATTAGCGATTAGCGATTAGCGATTAGGCGCTACTCCTCGGTCTTCCAGTGCATTGTGTCGAAGCGGATGCGCTCGGTGCGCTCGCCGGCGATGTGCTTTGCGATCTGCTGCGCGTGAAACCGTCCGTTTTCGATGAACCACCGGTTCGTCTTCAGGCCGCCGCATACGGTGCCGGCGATGTACACCCCGCTTCTCGCGGTTTCGAACGTCGTCTCGTCGTACACCGGCGTCCGGCACCCGTCGTCGGCGAACGTGATCCCGAGGGATTCGAGAAAGCTGAAGTCCGGCCGGTAGCCGGTCATCGCGAGCACCCAGTCGTTGTCGATCTCCTGGATCCCTTCGGCGGTGCGCAGGACGAGCGACGACGGGCGGATCTCGGTCACGCAGGTGTTGAAGTGGGCGCGGATGCTGCCTTCCTTGATCCGGTTCTCGAGGTCCGGCCGGATCCAGTACTTCACACTCTCTGAAAGCGCCGCGGCCCGGACGATGAGCGTGACGTCGGCGCCGTGGCGATAGCAGTCGAGCGCGGCCTTGGCGGCGGAATTTTTGGCGCCGATGACCGCCACCTTCTGGCGCACGTAGGGGTAGGGCTCGCGGTAGTAGTGCGTAACCCTCGGCAGCTCCTCGCCGGGGACGCCGAGCAGGTTCGGCTGATCGAAAAATCCCGTGGACACGACAATCGCGCGGGCGCGGTGCTGCCCCCTGTCGGTTTCGACGAGGAAATCGCCGCGGGCGCCGCTGACGGTCCTGACGCGCTCGTACAGCCGGATGTCGAGCGCTTCCCGCTGCGCCACGCCACGGTAGTACTCGATCGCCTCCTCGCGCGTCGGTTTGTAGCCGTGCACGGGAAACGGATAGCCGCCGATCTCGATCAGCTCCGGCGTCGAGAAGAACTCCATGTTCGCCGGATACCCGACGATCGAGTTCACGAGCGCGCCCTTGTCGATGTTGAGAGTGGTCAGGCCGTGACGCCTGGCTTCGATGGCGCAGGCAAGACCGACGGGACCTGCGCCGATGATCAGAACGTCCACGAGGACAGTATAGGAGGGTCCGACGGGTCCGAGGGTCCGGACGGTCCGAGGGTCCCAACCGGGCGGGGCGGGTGAGTGTCTAACCTTCGGTCCGCGGACGCCCGTTCGCAATCGACAGCCACTTGCTCAGCTGACCGGCGGCTTCGTCGGGGGTCTTGCCGTAGAACGGCATGAGGGCGCCGGATCCTCCGGGCGTGCGCTTGATCTGCGCTCGCCATTTGCCGGCATCGACGCTGGAGACCTCGATGAGGTACTGGCGCCCGTTGATGGTTTCGTTGAAGCGGTAAACGTCCACGTTGGTAACGAAAGAACTGAGGGTGACGAGCCGTCATTCTAGCGGGCTGGCAGGACCGTTCAAGCGAAAGGAGGGTCGAAGACGCACTCACACCGTGCACGGCCCCCGGTTTGCGCGGAAGTTCGCGCAAAATAATGTGCGATCATCAGCTCGTCCACAGGACATGCACCGATCTTCCACAAGATTTCCACAGACCTTCGCTTTCGCGGCGTTCCTGGCGCTCGTGGTGCTCCCGCACGCGCTGCAGGCGCAGGCGAAAGAGCCGCGATTGTTCAGGATTTTCCTGAAGGACGGCGGCACGCTCGTCAGCTATGGCGAGTTCGCGCGCGTCGCGGGACGCGTCATCCTCCCCATCCCGATGGGGGATGTCAGCGGCGAACCGCAGCTGCAGGTGCTGTCGATCTCGGACGCGCTCGTGGACTGGGACGGCACCGAGGCGTACGCCAGCGCCGTGCGCGGGAAGTGGTATGCAGAGACGCGCGGCGAGGAGGACTTCGCGATCCTCACCGGGCACGTGACCGTCGCCCTCAACGAGATTGCGGCCACGCCGGATCCGACGCGCCGGCTCGCGATGGCGCAGGAGGCACGCGGCAACCTCGCGGCCTGGCCGTCGAAGAACTTCGGCTTCAAAGCCGCCGAGGTGGCGCAGCTCGTGTCGATTTTCGACGACGTGATTTCGGAGATGAAGGCGGGTGCGGGAGAGGGGCAGTTCGACCTGAGCCTGGTGGCGATGACCCTGCCGCCCCCGCCGGTCCCGCTGCTTCCGCCGCCGGACGTGCGGGCCTCGCTCGAGCTCGCGTACCACGCCGCGCGGCTCGCGGAAGAACCGGCCGAACGGACGGCGCTGCTCCAGACGCTGGCCGATTCGCTGACATTCGCGCCGCGCGATGCCGCGTGGGCGCCGAAACTCCGCGCCGCGGTCTCGGCGGCACTGGCTGTCGAGCAGAAGGCCGACCGCGCGTATCAGGCGCTGGTGACCTCGACGCTGAGGGACGCGGGCAGCCGCGTGCAACGCGGCGACGTCACAGGTCTGCGCTCGGTCATCGCCCGCGCGCTCCGGTCTGATGACGTGCTCGGCCGGAAACGGCCCGGCGAGATGGCCGGACTGCTCGCCACGCTGGACCTGAGGCTCGAAGAGGCGCAGCGCGTCCGCCTGGCGCAGGATGCCTGGCGGGTCAGGCGGGATCTGATCCGGGCGTACGAGAAAGGGATCGACGCACCGCGTGACCGCATCCGCCGCTTCCGGAAGTGGCTCGAGGAGATCCACACGCTGGCCGGGCCCGAGCCGAAGTTCCTCCGTCCCCTCGAGGACCGCGCGACGCTCGCACTGAGCGAGCTGGCCGCGGTGGTGCCGCCGGCCGAAGCCGAGGCCGTCCATCAACTGTTCGCGGCCTCCCTGCAGATGACGCGGCATGCGGCGGTGCTTCGCCGCACCGCGGTATCATCGAATGACATCAACATGGCCCGGGACGCTTCGTCGGCCGCCGCCGGTGCGCTGGCGCTTGGCGAACGCGCGACCGAGGAACTCGAGCGCCTGATGTCGCCACCCAGATAAACGGGCTACCGATCCACCGATGTACCGATCCACCGAACTACCGATCTACCGCATGACATCGTGATCACCCCACGCACCACCCGCCTCGTGCGGGTGCCGGATCTGAAATCCATGAGGGCCGCCATTGCGCGGCTGACGCCGGGCGGGGCTCTGGCCGCGCGGCGCACCGCCGTGCTCGTCCCCTCGCGCGGCGCCGCGGACGAGCTGCGACGGTCCCTCGAGAACGCGATGCTGACCGGCGAGGCGCCTGCGCTGCTGCTGCCCGATCTGGTCACGCGCGCCGAGTTGTACCAGCGGCTCCATGCCGCGCTGCCGGGTGCGCCGCCGCTGCTGACCGCGCCGGAGCGTGAAGTCCTGCTGCGGCGTGCCGCGCGCGACGCGGCCGCGGCCGGCGCCGAGCCCCCCTTCCGCCTGCGCCCCGGCCTCATCGTCCAGATGCTGGACTTCTATGACGAGCTGCGCCGCCGCGAGCAGACACTGGACGATTTCGAGCGCCTCGCCACGGGACGGCTGGCCCCGAGCGCCGAGATCGACCGCGGCGCCGAACGGCTGCTGCGGCAGACCGAGTTTCTCTGCGCCGCGTTCGGGCGGTTCGAGCGCGCGTGCGCCGAAACCGGCGCGGTTGACGAGCACGGCCTCCGCGCCATCCTGCTGGATCCGGCCGCGCCGCCGCAGCAGGCCTTCGACCATGTCGTCATCACGATCGCCGATCAGGCCGCCGATCCACGCGGGCTGCATGCCACCGACTTCGACCTGCTGACCCGTCTTGGCGGCATCACCAGGATCGATGTCGTCGCGACGGAGCACCGCCTGGCCTCCGGCTTCCACGAGCGGATCCACGAACTGCTGCCGGGCATCGAGGAGGAGCGCTTCGGCGAGGCCGCTCCGCCGCCGGTGTTGATCGCACCGGAGACGAGCGAGCCGGACCAGCGATGGTTCCTGTGTCGCGACCGCGAAGAGGAGCTCGCGGAACTGGTGCGCTGGTTGAAGCACCGCGCCGCCTCATCACACGCGTCCGTCCAGCCTCCTCCGCTCGACCGCTTCGGCGTCGTCTTTCAGCGTCCGCTGCCGTACCTCTATCTGGCGCGACAGGTCTTCACCGACGGGGAGGTGCCATACCAGGCGCTCGACGCACTCCCGCTGTCCGCCGAGCCGTTCGCCGCGACGATGGACGTGATCTTTTCGTTCCTCGAGTCAGAGGGGAACCGCGCGTCGCTCGTCGAGTTGCTCGCGTCGCCTCACCTGTCGTTCAGCGCCAGGTTGAGCCGTGGCGACATCTCGAGGCTGGACGCGCGGCTGCGCGACGCAAAGTACACGGGGGGATGGGAAAGGGTCCGAGGGTCCGAGGGTCCGAACGTCCGAGGGTCCGAAGTCGCAACGGCATGCGCGCGAGAGGCAGCAGAGGGACTGAGGTTGGTGATGGACGCCGGCAGCGCATCGGGACAGCTCGACGCACTGCTGGAGTTTCTGCGTGGTGTAGGGGCGGTTCGCGAACCGCCCCGTGACGCCGACTGGGCGGGACGCCATCTTCGGGCTCGCGCGGCGATCCTCGCGGCGCTCGAGGCGCTCCGCGATGCCCATGCCCGCCACGACGACCAGCCCCTGGACGTCATCGAGCTCGCCGGCAGCGTGCGCCGGTGGATCGAGGCGCAGACGTTTGCGCCGCGCACAGGACGCGACGGCATCCACATGCTCGATGCGGCGGCAGCCCCGTATGCGGACCTCGACGAGATCCGGATCGTTGGCCTCGTCGAGCGCGACTGGCCGGAACCCGCGCGCCGCAGCATCTTCTATCCGAATTCCATCCTCACGAGCCTCGGCTGGCCGGCTGACGCCTCGCGCATGGCCGCGGCGCGCGCGGAGTTCCACGACCTGCTCCGCGCACCAGCGGCGCGCATCTCCGCCTCCGTCTTCACCCTGGAGGACGATGCGATCGTGTCGGGATCGCCGTTCCTGGAGGAGCTGGAGGTGGCCGCGCTGCCGATCGAGCGCTGGCCGGCACCCCCGGCCGCACGAGCGTTCGTTCACGAGGCGATCGAAGCCGGCGTCTCCCCCGAGGGGACGATCGCCGCAGCGTGGCTGCAGCTCCGCGCCTCGCGTACCGCCGCGACCGATCCCAGATTCAAGGGATCCACAGGCGCGCGGGAGCCCCGGACCTACGGCATCAGCTATCTCGAGCGCTATCTCGACTGCCCGTTCAAGTACCTCGCAAGCCAGGTCCTGAAGCTGCCGGAGGAGCGCGACGAAGAAGCCGGTCTCTCGCCGCTCGAACGCGGGCATTTCATCCACGAAGTGTTCGAGACGTTCTTCGAAGAGTGGCAGGCCGCCGGCGGCGGCACGATTACGACCGCCAACGTCGGTGCGGCGCTCGAGCTCTTCGAAGCCGTGGCCGAAAAGAGCCTGCAGAGCCTCCCGGAAGTGGATCGCGCGCTCGAACGCAATCACCTGCTCGGCTCGGCCGCGGCGTCGGGGCTCGCCGAACGCGCGTTTGCGTTCGAGATCGAGCAGGGCGGCGAGGTCATCGAGCGCCTGCTCGAACGTCAGTTGGAGGGGGAGTTCACGTTTGCCGGTCCGGACGGCCCTCGCAACATCCGCATCAAGGCCAAGGCCGACCGCATCGACCTGATGGCGGACGGCACGCTCCGGATCATCGACTACAAGTCGGGCCGGGCGCCCAAGCCGAGCCGCGCGCTCCAGTTGCCGATCTATGGCGTGATGGCGCAGCAGCGCCTCGAGGGGCGCCACGGGCGCTCCTGGAGGCTCGCGAGCGCCGGCTACGTCGCATTCAAAGAGAAAGACGCGTTCGTCCCCCTTGGCGGACGCAACGGCTCGCTCGAGACGGCGCTCGCCGAAGGGCAGGCGCGGTTGATCGCCGCCGTGGACGGCATCGAGCGCGGCGCATTCCCGGTGCAGCCGGACGAACCCTACCGGTGCCAGTGGTGCGGTTACGCGGCGGTCTGCCGGAAGGACTACGTCGGCGATGAGTGATCTGCCGCTCTTCGATCCGCCGCCCGTGACCGCCGCGACCGTCGGACCGGACGATGCGGCGCGCGCGTTCGCAGCCGATCCGCGGCACCACGTCGTCCTCGAGGCCTCCGCGGGGACCGGCAAGACGACCGTGCTCGTCCATCGCTACGTGAACCTGCTGAAGGCCGGGGTCGAGCCGTCGAACATCCTGGCGATCACGTTCACGCGGAAGGCCGCGACCGAGATGCGCGAGCGGATCGTCCGCGAGCTGCGCACGGCGGCGGCGCTGTCGGCCTACGACAAGGCGCGCTGGGTGGCGCTGCGCGACCGGCTGTCGGACATTGCGATCAGCACCATCGACGCCTTCTGCCTCTCGCTGCTCCGCGAGTTCCCGCTCGAGGCGGACCTCGATCCCGGCTTCGACATGGCCGACGAGACCGAGGTGCCGCGCTTCATCGAGGAATCGCTGGACCGTTCGCTCCGGATCTTTGCCGCGCGTGCGAAAGAGGATTCGGACATCGCGCTCGTCATCGCGCAGCTGGGCATCTCGCGGACGCGGGCGGGGCTCGCGTCACTGCTCGATCGGCGGCTGGTCGCGTGGGATGCGCTCGATCGCTTTCTCACGCGCGGCCCGAAAGACCTGAAGGCCGATGTCGTCTGCCGCCGCGCCGCGGAGGGCCTGCTCGACGCCATGCGTCATGCGCCAGGCGGTCTGGCGCAGTTCCTTGCCGACGGCCCCTCGCGGCATCCGCGGTACCCGTTGTTCGTGCGGCAGGTCGAGCGCCTCCAGGCGCTGGACGGGATGACCGACGCGCAGGTCCGCGCGCTGCTCGACCGCATTGCGCTCCACTTCCTCAAACAGGACGGCACCGCGCGGACGGGCACGTCGATCCATCCCTACAGCGCGAAGCACTATCCATCTTCGGAGGCGTCGAAGCGGCACCGGGCGGCCGTCATGGACGCGGCGCCGCAGGTCGAGCGCGTCATCCGCCAGTTCGGGCGGGAGCTCAATGCCGTCCTCGCGCGCGGGCTCCGCACGATGTTCGCGATCGCGCTGACCCAGTACCGCAGGACCCTCGAATCGCGGGCGGCGCTGGATTTTTCGGACGTCCTCGAGCGCGCGCTGGTGCTGCTGCGCCGCATGGACGAGTTCTCCCAGAGCCGCTTCCGCCTCGAATCGCGCTACCACCACGTGCTGGTGGACGAGTTCCAGGACACGAGCCGCGCGCAGTGGGAGCTCGTGTCGCTGCTCGTCCAGTCATGGGGCGAAGGGATGGGGCTCGCCTCCAACCCCTCCATCTTCATCGTCGGGGACCGCAAGCAGTCGATCTACCGGTTCCGCGACGCGGAAGTGGCGGTCCTCACGGAGGCCGGCCGTTACATCGAAAACCTGCGGCCCGGTGCGGGCGCGCGGCGGTCGATCTCGCGCAGCTTCCGCGCCGTACCGGAGCTGCTCGAATTCGTCAACGAAATCTGCGGCGAGATGGCCACGGCGGGATCGCGTCCCGACGCCTTCACCTACGCGGAGTCAGATCGGTTTCCAGTCGAGGACTCGGGTGCGGCCGGAACGGAGCGAGAGCGAGAGGAGGCCGCCAGGCGGGGTGCCGGGGGCCCCGCCGTAAAAAATGACGCGGCCGGAACGGAGCGAGAGCGAGAGGAGGCCGCCAGGCGGGGTGCCGGGGGCCCCGCCGTAAAAAATGTCCTCGGAGTGGCCGCCGCCGAGTCCGTGGAGGCGTGTGCGGCCGCGGTCGCGGCGGAAATCGAGCGGATCCTGAAGAACGACGTGGTACGGGACACGAAGACCGGCGTGGCCCGCGCCGCCCGGCCGGGCGACATCGCGATCCTGTTCCGGTCGCGCACGAGCCATCGCGAGTTCGAGCACGAGCTGGAAGCGCGCGCGATCCCGACCTACGTCTACAAGGGCCTGGGCTTCTTCGATTCGGACGAGATCAAGGATGCCTCCGCGCTGATCCGCTACCTGGCCGACCCGTCGTCGGATCTGCGCGCGGCCGCGCTGCTGCGATCGGGCATCGCGCGGGTGTCGGACGCGGCCCTGGCCGCGATCGCCCCGTCGATCGCATCGGCGATCCTCGATGGTGCGCCGCCGCACGTGACGCTGGACGACGAGGACGCGCGGGTGCTGGCGCACCTGCGGACGCACCTGCCGGCGTGGCTCGGGCTGGTGGACCGGATTCCGCCGGCGGATCTCTTCGAACAGGCGCTGCCGGATCTCGCGTACGCGTACGAAATCCGCGGACGCCGGCGGCAGCAGGCGTGGGAGAACCTGAAGAAGATGCGCGGCCTGATCCGGCGCATCCAGAACCGCGGCTACGCGACGCTGGCGCGGCTCGCGGACCACATCGACGCGCTGTCGGCCGGCGACGAGTCCAACGCCGTCCTCGAGGCCATCGACGCGGTCAACCTGATGACCGTGCATGCGTCGAAGGGGCTGGAGTTCCCGGTGGTGTTCGTCGTGAACATGGCGCGCGGTGCGATCGGCTTCCCGCGGCCGATCAAGGTGATTGCGGACGGCGAGGGTCACGAGCCGTCCGTCTCGGTCTCGCCGTTCGTGTCGGAGCTGGACGGTCTCGAACGGGAACGGGAGCAGCACGAGACCCGCCGGCTGCTGTATGTGGCGACGACCCGCGCGCGCGATCGGCTGTATCTATCGAGCGCGCTGAAGGACGGCGTCCTCCGTCCCGGCCCCGGCAGCCTGGCCGAGGTGCTGCCGGCGTCGCTGAAGCCGGTGTTCGCGCAGGCCGCCGCAACCGCCGAGGACACGCTGGAGTGGACCGCGCCGTCCGGGCGGAGCTTCACCTGGCGGGTGTGTCATGCGCCCGTGGCGCTGGAGGAGCCCGTGTCGGAGTCTCTTCCGCCTAAAGGCGGAAGCCACGAGGCATCGAAAGAAGATGCCTCCAAGCGTACCGCGTGGCTTCCGCCTTCAGGCGGAAGAGACAAGTCGCTTCGTCGCCTCTCCGTCACTGAGTGGCTGCGGCGCGATCGGGAGGACGACACCACTGGACGCACCGGCTCGCCTGACGCCGTGCTCGTCGGCATCCTCGTCCACCGTCTGTTCCAGGCCGCCAGCCGCGGCCCCATCGCCGAGGCGCACCTGGACCGCGTCGCCGCGTCGCTCTTGCGGCCCGAGGAGCGCGCCGCCTCCGAGCACGTGGATGCCATCGTCCGCAACGCGGCCGATGCCTGGAGCGGGCTGGCGGTTCGGGGCGAGGTCGTCACCCTGCTCGCATCGAACGACGTGCTCGCAGAAGTCCCGTTTTCGCTGCGGATCGAAGAGGATGGCGCGCCGCTGATCCTGCGAGGGACCATCGACGGCCTTGCCATCGCGGATGACGGCCGCGTGACGGTGGTGGAGTTCAAGACCGGCCAGCCCCGCGCGTTCCACCAGAAGCAGCTCGATCTCTACGTCCGCGCGGCGCGGGCGCTGTTCCCCGGCCGGACGGTCGAGGGGGCTCTCATCTACACCGGCGGGATCCCGTGACGCCCGCCGGTTGCTGGCCGACACGCTTCTGGGGCGGGGTGTGCCGACGTGGCACACTCTCTCGCCCGGAGCCACTAAGCCGTATGAACTCAGCGAGTTCGCCCGGGTGGCCGCCGGCCGGGTGTCCTATCCCGGCGTTGACTGATGGTGTCACCCACCCTCAGATCCGAGTTTTGTAACCTGCCGAGCACAGGGATCGACTCCGGCGGATATCAGCCTGCCATCCAGTAAACCGTGGGTCTTCAGTGATTTCCAGCGGCGGGGGAACCAAAATCGGCCCATGCCTGTCTAAGGGGATAGCTGGCGCTCAGATTGCATCCAGGCTCAGCAACGGGAGGTAGCGGTAATGCCGGTCCCAGCCAGCGTTCAGACATACGTAAGACCCACACCGACGGTGTTCGAGCTCGAAGCGCTCGAGGGCCTGCCGTGTGGCTGTGTGGCGGCCGCCTACCGCGCCAAACCGTGGGACGTTGCCGTGGTCTCGCTCGAAGCCAAGGGGCCGTATTGCAACCTCGCCGGCCACACGAGTGGCCAGGTCCTCCGCCTCGGCGACCCGTCCGAATTCGACGAGGAAGAGGACGACGAGTAGCGATAGAGTCGATTGTCGATTGCCGAATGCGGATTGCCGATTGAATTAAAGAGATTTGCGATCGAGGATTTGAATTGGGGATTGAGGATTTGGGGATTTGGGCCCTAATCTTCAATCCCCAATTTTTTAATCCCGATCCCCAATCCAAAATCCCCAATCCAATCCGCAATCCCAAAATCGCCAATCCAATCGCCAATCCCCAATCGCCAATCCCCAATCATTTCTGATTGGCTCCAAGTTCTTGATTGCGTATGGGAAAGCCGTTCTCGTACAATTTCAGGGTTGGACACGGCCGATGCGGCCGTGGAGGAGATCATCATAAATGGCAGTGACCTGTCCGAACTGCGGGAACGACCAGAATTTCCTGGTCAAAACCCTGCAGATGCACGTCGTTCAGCTTCGCGAATCGCGCGTGGAAGCCAATGAAGAGGGGCGTCCCGCCGTCATCGAGGTGCTCTGTGACGAGTGCGAGACGGCGATGAATTTCAGCGAGTTCGACGAAGAGGTCCGCAACGAAGTCCTGTTGACCCTCGGCGCGCGGTAGTCTGACCTATCCTTCCCCCGCCTCTGCTTCTTCGAAGTAATCGCACTCGGGGCACATCCACTCGCGGACAATGCGGCGGACCGGCTGGCTGACGCCGGGCACATGGTCCTCGACTTCCCGCACCGTGAGCCGCATACTCTCGCCACATAGCGGGCATTCCTTGTCCATCGGGATGGTATGGTAGCTCCAACTGCATGCGGGATTATTACGACGTCCTCGGCGTGACGGCCGACGCGGATGCGGCAGAAATCAAGCGGGCCTATCGCCAGCTGGCCCGGCGCTACCATCCCGACATTTCGGGAGAGGACCGCGCCGCCGGGTTCCGCGAGGTGGCGCGCGCCTACGAAGTCCTGCGGAACCCGGAGCGCCGGCGCACCTACGACGCCGTCCTGCGTGAATCGCAGCAGCCCTTCCGCGGTGGCTGGATGGACGACGAGGTGGCCATCGACTTTCCGTCGGTTTCCAGCCTGCTCGACCAGATGCGCCGCTCGTTTTTCGGGGCGATGACCTCCACCGAGCTCTCGGCCGAGATCCAGCTCAGCGCTGAGGAAGCCTTCTGGGGTGTGTCGGTGCCGCTCGATATCCCGCTGCGTCAGACCTGCCCGGCCTGCGGCGGCCGTGGCGAGGCCTGGGAGCAGTGCTGCGTCACCTGCGAGGGGGATGGGGAAGTCGCCGCGCAGCACCCGCTGCGCCTGCGCGTTCCCGCGGGCGTTCGCCAGGGCGCCCGGTTCCGGTTCAGCGTCATGCCCCCGGGGGCGATCCCGACGCTGGTCGAAGTGCGCATCAGCGTACGGTAGGCTCGTACGTCGCCGTGGGTTCACATCTTCGCCTTCTGGGCATTCTTCAATTGACGTGGGGCGCGATCGGGCTGCTGCTCGGCGCCGCGACGCTGCTGCTCGCCGTCGGCGCGCTGGCCATCGGCCTGATGGAGACCGGCGATCGCGTGGCGGCGGGGCTCACGGCCATGACCTTCGGGATCTTCGCCGGGGCGCTGCTCGCCGGCGGCGCGGCCAACACGTGGGCGGGGCGGGCGCTGCGGCGCCTGGAGCCGGCGGGGCGCTCGGCCGTCCTCTGGCTGGCGGTGCCGAATCTCTTCGTCCTGCCGTTCGGGACCGCGCTCGCCGTCTACGCGCTGTGGGTCCTGCTGCACAACGAGTCGCGCCGCCGGTTCCTGGGCGCGTCCGGCTTCCACCCTCCGGCCACGAGCTGACATGGAGAAAACCGCCAGCGGGATGGACGAGAACGTGGCCGGAGCGCTCGCCTACGCACTTGGGTGGATCACCGGCGCCGCCTTCCTGCTGACGGAGCCGTCCAACAAGTTCGTCCGCTTCCACGCACTGCAGTCGGTGATCGTGTTCGGCGGGCTCTCCGTGGCGTGGTTCATCGCGGTCTCGATCCCGCTGCTGGGCTGGTTCGTCGCGTTCATCATCATTCCGCCGTTGTCGGCCGTCCTCTGGCTGCTGCTGATGTACCGGGCCTACCAGGGCCAGCGGTACAAGGTCCCGTTCGCCGGTGATATTGCCGACCAGCGCGAGCGCTGATCCCGCCGAGTACAATCGAGATATCCATGAATATCGTTACTGAATCTGATGTACTTGCGGCGCTCAAGGCTGTTCGCGATCCCGATTTCAACCGCGACATCGTCGATTTGAAGTTCGTCAAGGACATCCGGATCGATGGCGGGCGTGTCTCGTTCGTCATCGAGCTGGCCACGCCGACCTCGTCGGCCAAAGAGGCGATCGAGAGCCTGGCGCACGATCTCGTCGCGCGGATCCCTGGTGTGACCGACGTCCAGGTGAAGATGGGCGTGTTCGTCCGGGGGGCGATCTCGCCCGAGATGAACAAGCCGCCGGTTGACGGCGTCAAGAACATCATCGCGGTGGGCGCCGGCAAGGGGGGCGTCGGCAAATCGACCGTCGCCGTGAACCTCGCGATCGCGCTCAGCCAGAGCGGCGCGCGCGTCGCGGTGATCGACGCCGACGTGTATGGGCCGAACATCCCGATCATGCTGGGCATCAGCACGCAGCTGGCGACTGACGGCCAGAAGATCGTCCCCGCCGAGCAGTACGGCATCCAGCTCGTGTCGATGGGGTTCCTGACCGGCGACGACTCGCCGGTGATCTGGCGCGGCCCGATGCTGCACGGCGTCATCCAGCAGTTCTTCCGCGAAGTGCGGTGGACCAACATCGACTACCTGATCGTGGACATGCCGCCCGGCACGGGCGACATCGCGCTGAGCCTGAGTCAGAGCGTCCACGTCTCGGGTGCCGTGGTCGTCACCACGCCGCAGACGGTATCGGTGGCCGACACTCGCCGCGCGATCCGGATGTATCAGAAGCTGAACATCACGACGCTCGGCCTCGTGGAGAACATGAGCCACTTCGTCTGTCCGTCGTGCTCGCACGAGAGCGACATCTTCGGCAAGGGGGGCGGCGAGGGGCTCGCGTCGGAGCTGGACGTCCCGTTCCTCGGACGGATTCCGATCTACGAGCCGATCCGGGTGGGCGGCGACCAAGGGGTACCCATCACCGTCGGCGAGCCAAAGTCCGTGGCGGCGCAGGCGTTCCGGGCTGCCGCCGAGCGCCTCGCCGCGCAGATTGCGGTCACCAACTTCCAGGCCGGCACCGTGAAGCGCCCGATTCCGTTGACGCCAGTACGCTGAGCGGAGTCTTTCTTCCGGCTAAAGCCGGCCGCCAGCTGTCACGGGCCCACCGCAAAGGCCGCAGAGGCCGCAGAGAATTTCTAATATTTTTTGGCCTTTGCGCTCTCGGCGTTCTCTGCGGTGA
>JBBECO010000062.1:10229-14596 GCA_040881785.1 Vicinamibacterales bacterium | reverse complement strand
GCCATCGCGCCCAGCACGGGCCCCGGGACGAGCAGCAGGAACACCCACCGCCATCCATACGCGCCGGCCGCGAGCGGCAGCACCTGCATGCTCACCATCGTCAGCAGAAATCCCGCGCAGGTTTGCAGCGTCAGCGCCGTGCCCACGTGCGTGCGCGGCGTGTGCTCGGTGACGAGCGCCGAAAACTGCGCGGAGTCGGCCACCACGGTGAATCCCCACACCAGGGCGAGGGCGTAGAGCACCCACACCGGCCCACCGAAGAACCCGCCGGCCATCGCCGAGCACAGGCCGCTGATCACCAGCGCGCCGCCGGCGATCCGCGCCTTGCCCCAGCGATCCGCCCAGACGCCGGCGATCGCGCATCCAGCCGCGCCGATCCCGATGGCCGCGAAGGCCACGAGCGATCCCGTCCGCCCCGGAGTCTCGCCCGAGGCGACCAGCCACGCGGCCGCAAACGCCGGGATCCACGCCCAGACGGCATAGAGCTCCCACATGTGGCCGAGATACCCGTAGGTGGCGAGCCGCGCCCCGCGGTTGCGGACGACGGCGCCGATGGCATGGGGATCGAACGGCGCGGAGGCCGCGACGTGAGGGCCGTCCGCCACTGTGAGCCACACGAGCAGACCGCCGGCGACGGCGAGTACTGACGACGCGGTCATGAGCGTGCGCCAGCCGACATCCGCCGCGGTCCAGACGAGCAGGTGTGGAAAGGCGGATCCCAGGCAGAGCGCGCCGACCACCACCCCGAGCGCCATGCCGCGGCGCTCTTTGAACCAGCCGGCCGCGATCTTCATCCCCGGCGGATACACGCAGGCCAGCGCCGCCCCCGTCACCAGTCGCAGGGCGATGATCGTGCCCGCGTCGCCGGCCATCGCAATGGCGGCGTTGGCCGCGGCGCCGATCGCGCAGCCGGCGGCAAAGAGGCGCCGCGCGTTGATGACGTCCGCGAGATTCAGCGTGGCGCTGATGAGCGTGCCGATGACGAAGCCGCCTTGCACGGCAATCGTGAGCCACGCGGTCTCTACCGTCGTGAGGCCCAGTTCGGCGGCAATGCGCGGCGAGGCCGCCGTGGCCGAGAACCACAGCGTCAGGCCGAGAAACTGGCCCACCGCTACGAGCGCGAGCATTCGTGCGGGCGCGCGTCCGGCGTCAACCACAGGTTTACGATCCGTGAGATTGCCAGTAGGATGCACGTGTGACCCGCAACTCCTGGATGAAATATGCCGCGGCTGCACTCGCCGCATGTCTGCAGCTTCCCGTGGCGGCGCAGGACGACGCGCGGCGGCCGCCGCTGCGGTCCGAGGTTCGGGCCGACAACGGCGTGGTCGCGGCGGGCCGGACGTTTGCGGCCGATGCCGGTGCGCTCATGCTGACCTCCGGCGGCAACGCGATCGATGCCGGCGTCGCGTCGGTGTTTGCCGCCGCGGTGGTCGAGATCTCGCACTTCGGGCTGGGTGGTGAGTCGCCGATCATCATCTACTCCGCGAAAGACAAGCGTGTCGTCGTCATCAACGGCCAGGGGCCCGCGCCGAAAGCCGCCTCGCCGGCGATGTTCGCCGGACAGAAAAGCGTGCCCGGCAATGGTCCGCACGGCGCCACGATCCCCGCTGTCGTCGATGCCGCGGCGCTGGCGCTCGAGAAGTATGGAACGAAGTCGCTCTCGGACGTGCTCGCGCCGGCCATCGCGCTGGCCGACGGCTTTCCGATGTACACGTTCCTCGAGAATTATCTGCGGACCGAGCGGAAGGCCTCCGAGCCGTACGAATGGTCGATCAGGACGTACTACCCGGACGGCGCGGTCACACGGGCGGGGCAGATCTTCCGCCAGCCGAACCTGGCGGCCACGCTGCGCGCCCTCGCGGCGGCGGAGCAGGCCGCAAAGGCCGGCGGCGCCACGCGCGAGGCCGCGATCCAGGCCGGGCGTGACGCGTTCTACAAGGGACCGATCGCGCAGCGGATGACCGCGGCGGTCCGCGCCGCCGGCGGCGTCATGACCGATGAGGACCTTTCGTCTTATCGCGGCAGGATCGAAGAGCCCGCGTCGACCGACTACCGCGGCTACACGATCCACAAGGCAGGCTTCTGGAACCAGGGCCCCGTGCTGCTGCAGACGCTCGAGATCCTCGAAGGCTTCGATCTCGCGAAGATGGGCATCGGCTCCGCCGACGCGCTGCACACCATCGCCGAGGCGATCAAGCTGGCCTACGCCGACCGCGATCATTACTATGCCGATCCGGATTTCGCGAAGGTCCCTGGCGCGGCGCTTCTCTCGTCAGACTACGCGGCGATCCGCCGCGCGTTGATCGATCCGAAGCGCGCCAGCACCGAGCATCGGCCCGGCGATCCCGAGCGCGGCGCCGCGAGATTGAGCATCACGCCGGCGCAGCTGACGGGTGAGCCCGCGCGCGAACCGGGCGACACCACCGCGATCGAAGTCGTGGACAAGGAGGGCAACCTCTTTTCCGCGACACCGAGCTCCGGCTGGCTGCTCGGCGGGGCGTTCGTCGCCGGCGACACGGGTGTGCCGATGAGCAACCGGATGCAGGCCTTCAGGCTCGATCCGGCGAGCCCGAACGTCCTCGCCGGCGGCAAGCGCCCGAGGACGACGCTGACGCCGACGGTGGTGCTCAAGGACGGCAAGCCGTTTCTCGCCATCGGCACGCCGGGCGGCGACAGCCAGGATCAGCAGATCCTGCTCGTCCTGCTCAACATCATCGACTTCGGACTCGACGTGCAGGCGGCGATCGAAGCGCCACGAATCAATTCGCTCCATCCCCAAAGCTCGTTCGATGACCACCGCGCGCAGCCCGGCGTGCTCGAGGTCGAGCGGACGGTTGCGGCCGCCGTGATCGACGAGCTTCGGGCCCGCGGCCACGTCCTCCGCCTCCGCAACGCGTACGGGATGTCCACGGGGGTCGTGGCGGCTGGCATCGATCCCGCAACAGGACGCCTGCGGGGCGGCGCCGACCCGCGACGCGAGCGCGCCCTCATCGCCTACTGATGGATATTCCGTTCACCCATCGCACACTCGACAACGGCCTGGATGTGCTGGTGCACCAGGACCGCAACTGTCCGATCGTTGCCGTCAACGTCTGGTATCACGTCGGTTCCAAGAACGAAGTGCCCGGCCGCACCGGCTTTGCGCACCTCTTCGAGCACCTGATGTTCGAGGGGTCCGAGCACTACGACCACGGCTACTTCCAGCCGCTCCAGCAGGCCGGCGCGTCGCTGAACGGCTCGACCAACGGCGATCGCACCAATTACTGGGAAGTCGTGCCGAACAACGCGCTCGAGCTGGCGCTGTGGATGGAATCGGACCGGATGGGATACCTCCTGCCGGCGCTGACCGACGCCAAGTTCAACAATCAGCGCGAAGTCGTCCTGAACGAACGCCGGCAGAACTACGAGAACCGTCCGTACGGACTGGCCGGCATGGCGCTGCTCGCCGAGCTGTATCCGCCCGATCATCCCTATCACTGGCTCACGATCGGCGCCGCCGAAGACATCCGCACGGCCCATCCCGACGACGTCCGCGAGTTTTTCAGGACGTACTACCATCCGCAGAACGCCTCGCTGGCGCTGGCGGGAGACGTGGACCCGGACGAGGCGCTGCAGCTTGCGGAACGGTATTTCGGTGAGTTGAAGCCGGGCGTGAAGCCGGAACCGGTGCGCCCCCCGGCGCCGCCCGCCCGCACGCACGAGACGCGCCTCATGCTCGGCGACCGGGTGGAGCTCCCGCGCCTGTATCTCGCGTGGCACTCCCCCCGTCTCTTCGGACCCGACGACGCGGAGATGGATCTGGTGGCCGACGTGCTGGCCGGCGGCAAGACGTCGCGGCTGTATCGGGCGCTCGTGTACGAGCAGCGTGTCGCCACCGAAGTGTCGGCCTCGCAGAACTCGCGCGAGATCGCCGGCTACTTCCAGGTGGTCGCGACGGCCGCGCCGGGGCGCACGCTCGCGGAGCTCGAGGCCGCCATCACCACGGAGATCGACCGCGTGTGCGCCGAGGGGCCCACCGACGGGGAAATCGAGCGCGGCGTCGCGCAGGCCGAAGCGCATTTCATCTCGCGGCTGCAGACGGTCGGCGGCTTCGGCGGCAAGTCCGATCAGCTGAACGCCTACAACGTGTTTCTCTCCGACCCCGGGTTCTTCGACCGCGACCTGGCGCGCTACCGCGGCGCGAACGCCGCCCGCATCACGCGCGCGGCCAACACCTGGCTGTCGCGCGACACGCGCGTGACCCTCAGCGTCGTCCCTGCCGGACGGCTGGAGCTCGCGCTCGAGGGATCGGCGCCGGTGTCGGTCTCATGATGCCGGCAGACCGGAAGCCGGCAGACCGGAAGCCGGCAGACCGGAAGCCGGCAGAC
>JBBECO010000062.1:7230-10129 GCA_040881785.1 Vicinamibacterales bacterium | reverse complement strand
GACCGGTCGTCGCTGCCGCCGCTCGGCGAGCTGGCCCCGTTCCAGTTTCCGGAGATCCGGCGCGGCGCGCTCGGGTCCGGGCTCCGCGTCTGGACGATCGAGCATCGGGCCGTGCCGCTGACCAGCCTGTTCGTCCTGGTCCGCCGCGGGTCGGCGGCCGATCCGGACGGTCGCGAGGGGCTCGCCGCGATGGTCGGCGACCTGCTCGACGAAGGCTGCGGCGACCTCGATGCGCTGGCGTTTCACGAAGCGCTCGGACGGATCGGCGCGCAGCTCGAGACCGAAGTCGGATCGGACGCGTCGCTGCTGGGCCTCACCGTGCTCTCCCGCTTCGCGGAGCGCGGCGCCGCATTGCTGGCCGACATGATCCGTCGGCCGCGCCTCGACGAGCGTGATTTCGACCGCGTGCGCGATCTGCGCCTCAATCGCCTCGTGCAGATCCGCGACATGCCGCCGGCGCTTGCCGACCGCGCGTTCACCGAGCTGGTCTACCGCGGCCATCCGTACGGGCACCTCTCGATCGGATCCGAACGCGGGCTGCGGGCGATGACGCCCGACGACGTCCGCGCGTACCATAGCGCGTCGTATGCGCCGTCGAACGTGACCGTCATCGCGGCCGGGGACGGCAGCCACGCGGAACTGACGGCGCTGGTTGCGCGCGTCTTCGACGACTGGACGGCCGGCCCGTTGCCGGTCCCGGACGACTCGGCGGCGCTTGCCATGCCGCCGCCACCGGTGGCGCGGCTCGGCCTGCTGCACAAGGCGGGCGCCGCGCAATCGGAGCTGCGGATCGGCCACATGTCGGTCCCGCGCAGCGCACCCGATTACCTGCACCTGCTCGTGCTCAACATGATCCTCGGCGGCCAGTTCGTCAGCCGCATCAACATGAACCTGCGCGAGGACAAGGGCTACACCTACGGGGCCCGCACCGGTTTCGACGCGCGGCGCGGTCCGGGTCCGTTCATGCTGCAGGCGAGCGTGCAGTCGGACGCCACCGCCGCCGCGATCCGCGAAAGCATCAGCGAAATCACCATGGTGCGTGGTGAGCGTCCTGTGACGCGCGAGGAGCTCGAGACGGGGCGCGCGGCGCTCACGCGCGGCTATCCGAGAAACTTCGAGACCGCCGAGCAGATCGCACGCGCCGCGACGCAGATGGCGTTGCACGACCTGCCGGAGGACTACTACACGACCTTCGTGCCGCAGGTGCTTGCGCTCGACGAGCAGGCCGTGACCGAGGCCGCGCGCCGCCACCTCGATCCGAGCCGGCTGCTCACGGTGATCGTCGGCGACCGCGACCGCGTGGGGGCGTCGCTCGCCACGCTCGGCCTCGGCGACCCGCTCGACCTCGGCGTCCCGTCATGAAAGCCGCGCGCTTCCACGAACACGGGGGACCAGGCGTCCTCCGGTACGAGGACGCGCCCGATCCCGAACCGCATCCAGGCCGCGCCATCATCCGCGTGCGCGCCTGCGCGCTCAATCACCTGGATCTGTGGCAACGCCGCGGCCTCGAGCGCGTGCAAATCCCCCTCCCGCACATTTGCGGCAGCGATGTCGCCGGGGAGGTGGTGGACGGCGGCGGTGCCTTCGATCCCGGCACCCGCGTGCTGCTGCAGCCCGGTCTCAGCTGCGGACGCTGTGACAAGTGTCTGGCAGGCTGCGATAACGAGTGCCTCGCGTACGACGTCCTCGGCTACATGTCCGATGGCGGCTACGCCGAGCTCGTCTCGGTCCCGACCGACAACGTCGTCCCGATACCGGACCACATCGACTTCGTCGCGGCCGCGGCCTTTCCGCTGACGTTCCTCACGGCGTGGCACATGCTGCTCACGCGTGGGTCGCTGCAGGCCGGGGACGTCGTGCTGGTGATCGCCGGCGGCAGCGGCGTCGGCCAGGCGGCGATCCAGATCGCGAAGCTGCACGGCGCCCGCGTGTTCGCCACGTCCGGCCCGGGCAAGATGGAGCAGGCGAGGGCGATTGGCGCCGAGGACGTGTTCGATCACTACGCCGGCGATTTCTCCAAGCGCGTGCGCGCCGCCACGGGCAACCGCGGCGCCGACATCGTCGTGGAGCACGTGGGCGAGGCGACCTGGGAGCGCAGCGTGCGCTCGCTCGCGCGCTTCGGCCGGCTGGTGACGTGCGGAGCCACGACCGGCCCGCGCGGGGGCGTTGACATTACCCACCTGTTCGCACGGCAGTTGTCGTTGCTGGGGTCGTACATGGGGCGGAAATCGGAGCTGCTCGAGGCCGCGGCGCTGTTTTTCGATGGCAGGCTGACGCCCGTGGTGGATGAGGTGCTTCCACTCTCGGAAGCCCGCGTGGCGCATGCCCGGCTGGAGTCAGGGCGCCAATTCGGTAAAATTGTCCTGACACCCTGAAAGGAACTGCCGGGAGGGGCATTCCGTCCAAATCACGGGGCCGTTCGCTAACGGCCCGTACAATTCTTATGAGTTTCGCCCGGCTCAGCCTCAGCCTCGCCGCCGTGATCGGCCTGATCGCCACGACGCTTGCCGGCGCGACGATCTGGCTGCTCGTGACGCAGCCGGTCACCGTGGCCGACGCCGTCGCCACGGGCGAAGTGTCTCCCGTCATGAAGGCCATCGCCGGCGCGCTGTACGAGGCTCTGGCGGGCATCGTCAAGTACATGTGATCCCCTGAACAGTCAGTTGCTGCTACTGCCGTGAGCGGTGGCAGCGGAAGCTGCGGCGCCATATCAGCTCCGCGGCGCCTCGGCCTACGCCCGGAAAAACGGCATTCCGGCGCGTACCTTACGATACGGCCTCGGCTGGGGTTTGCCGTACGCTGGATGCTGATCAGGGTCGGCTCCCGGCTGTTCCTCATGACAGTGGCGAAAGCCCGCCTCCGCCGATGGGAACGCCTGCATGCCGTTTTTCAAACTGAC
>JBBECO010000062.1:0-7130 GCA_040881785.1 Vicinamibacterales bacterium | reverse complement strand
GCAGCGGGCTGGCCGAATCGCGCCGCGGACCTGACATGGCCCCGCGCAGCTGCCACCGCTGATCGCACCGAGCCGCTAGGCTTGATCATCGCGAGGTGCTTGCGCGGTTCGGCGCAGACAGTCAGCAGGGATGCAGGGTCGCGAGCGACCTTGAGCGGCGTGAGGGCGAAGTGGGTAAATCGGGTCCGGAGGCGTCCCGATCGTCCGAGGCGCGGGTTTCGTCACAGCGGATCGGCAAACCCCGCTGCTGAAGTTGATCCCAGCCCGGCGTCCGGCGAACCCCGGCCGAGGACGCATCGTGAGGACACGCGACGGAGGGCCCGATTTTCCACGCCAGCGAAGCGGGAGCTCGCGACCCTGCATCCCTGCTGACCTGCGCTCGCGCGCACTCAGTCGGTACTCGCATTGCAGCGGCCGTGGTCATGATTGAGCAACCACCGAAGCCAGATGTGCCGCAGGTGCCGGATCCGCTGAAGCGGCCTCAGCCGGTGAATACGCCGATCCCGCCGGGTGGGCCCGCCAATGAGGACGGCGAGGATCGTCCGGAGAATCAGACGGTTCCGCCGCCGACCGATCCCGCGCCGCCCGCGATGTGATCCTCGAGCGCCTCGGCGATATCGAGCAGGCGGTCTGTCTCGCCGTGCCGTCCGACGAGCTGCATCCCGACCGGCAGGCCTGACGTCGTGCGGCCGCAGGGCAGGGCGATGGCGGGGTGGCCGGTGAGATTGAACGGCTGCGTCAGGCGCAGCATGATCGCCCGCACGGGTTCAGGCGAGCCGTCCACGCCGACCGAGGCCGCGCCGAGCGGTGGGGCGGGGATCGCAAGTGCCGGCAGCAGCAGGGCGTCGCAGCCGTCCAGCGCGCGATCCACTGAGGCCCTGAGGATGTCCCGCAGGCGCATCGCCCGCACGTAGTCCTCGGCCAGCACGTAACGCCCCATTTCGAGCCGCAGCCGGACGCCTGGTGAATACGCCCCCGCGTGTGCCTCCAGCGTCGCGGCGTGATAGCGCGATGCCTCCGGCAGGACGATGTGGAGGTAGATGTCGGGCGTCATGCGCGCGTGTTCGATCTCGACGTCGCGGATCGTGTGTCCCGCCTGGCCGAGCGCGATCCTGGCGCGTCCGAGCGCGGCGCGCACGTGCACGTCGAGCCGCTCGAGCAGGTAGCCACCCGGCACGCCGAGGGTCACGCGCTCAGGACGACTGGCGGGGTGCGGCGTCCCCGACAGCGCATCGAAGGCGATCCGGGCATCGCGGACCGTTCGCGCGAGCGGTCCCACGTGGTCGCACGTCGTGCTCAGCGGGACGATCCCCTCACAACTCAGCTCCCCGTATGCCGCTTTCAGGCCGACAACGCCGCAGGCGGCCGCCGGGATCCGGATCGAGCCGCCGGTGTCGGTGCCAAGCGAGAGGAAGCACATGCCTTCGATGAGTGCGACCGCCGCGCCCGAGCTCGAGCCGCCGGCCGAGCGTGTCGTGTCGAAAGGATGTTTGACGGCGCCGAACGCCGTCTCGTCGCCGGTCGTCCCGAAGGCGAACTCGTGGAGGTTGGTCTTGCCGACGATGACGGCGCCGGCCTCACGCAGGCGGCGAACGACCGGTGCGTCGTGCGCCGGGAGCCGCGGCGGCACCGCGGACCCGGAGGTCGTCGGCACGCCGGCGACGTCGATGAGGTCCTTGAGCGAGACCGGGATGCCGTGGAGGGGGCCGCGATATCGTCCCGCGGCGATGTCCCGTTGCGCGGCCGCCGCCTCCTCGAGGGCCGCGTCGGCCATGACGGTGATGAACGCGTTCAGATCGCGGCCGGCCTCGATGCGCGCGAGGCAGCCGCGCACCAGGTCCACTGGTGAGACCTCGCCGCGCTGCACGAGCGGCGCGACGTCCGCGATACTCCGAAGGTCTGCGGGGGGCGTCACCGGGCGGTGTCCGTCGGCGTGCCGGCGTCAGCCTCGGCGTCGATCTCGACGTCGGCGCGGCGAAGGTTCGTCGTCGAACGCGCGAGCGTTTCGAGGAGCGGTTTCAGTTCCGGGAGTCCGCGGCGGCCGGCGTCGGCGGATGCGGCGGTGAGCCAGTCTTCGACTCGCATCAGAAGCTCAGGGTGCCCCGCAGCGTGATCGGGATCGTGAGAAAGCGGTGTTCCACCGGCTCGGTCCGTTTGTTCCAGGCGAACTTGACCGCGAGCTGGACGCCAAACGGTCCGACGCTCAGGCCGCCGCCCCCTTCCGCGAACATGCGCGTGCCTTCCCCCTGGTCGCTGCGGAGCCGTCCGATGCCGCCGATGACGAACGCCTGGCTGCCGAGGCCCCAGCCGGGCGAACGGTCGGCGACGTACAGCCCGGCGCCGACCTCATAGGCGCGCGCGCCCGTCAGTTCGTAGTTGGCCGGCGCGCCGGGGCCTTCGAAGTTGATGCGAATGGTGGGCACCTCTTCGACGCTGGCGCGCAGACCGAGTGTGGTGCCGATGCTGAGGCCGAACGGGTACAGCGCCACGCTCGCCGCGCGGTTGCGCTTCCGGAACTCGAGGACGTCGATCAGGATCTGTTCGTCGCGGGTGTGATAGTCGTACGGCTCCCCCTGTGCGGCCGCCACCTCGCGGCCGACGAGGTCCTCGAGCGGATGGGAGGCGAAGTGGAGCGGTTCGGTCTGCAGCCAGTCGATCGAGACGGTGATGAATTGCCGCCGGGGTTTCCGGACCGAGTACGTGTCCTGCGCTGCCGCAGGAACCGCGAAGCAAGCGACCACGAGCGCGACGAAGATTGTACGGAGCATTGAAAGCATGGATACGACCGGCGATGAGGCAGCCCATAAAGGGCTGCGCTACACGCACACGTTTGGAAGCGCGGCACTCCATCAGAGAGGTGTAGCGCAGCCCTTTATGGGCTGCCATCCCTGACCTGCGACGTGTAGCGCAGCCCTTCCGCCTTCGCGAACGCTTCGGCGGACCGCCGTAGCCTTGGCGGAGGCGGTTATGGGCTGCCTTCTCTTGGAATCTGCCCGGCATCAAGGGTAACGTACCCCTGTGAACGAGCGCATCCTGGCCGCCGTGATGGTGGCCCCGCGGCAGCCGATCGAGATCCGCGAGTTCTCCCGACCCGAACTGCCGCCAGGATCCGCGCTGCTGCGCACCGAGCGCTCGGAGGTCTGCGGCACTGACGTCCACCTCTGGCATGGACGGCTGAGCGGCGTTCCCTATCCCATCATTCCCGGCCACGTGTCGGCCGGCACGCTCGACGCCGTGCGCGGTCCGCTGCAGGGGCTGGATGGTTCCACGCTGCGCGAAGGGGACCGCGTCGCGTTCTTCGACGTGCATCGCACCTGCGGCCGCTGCCGCGCCTGCACCATTCACCGGACGCCGACGCGCTGCGCCGCGCGCCGCGTCTACGGCATCACCGACCCGGCGTCCGAAGGCCTGTTCGGCGGCTGGTCGCAGGCCGTCTACCTCGAGCCGGGCGTCGGTCTTGCACGCCTGCCGGACCGCGTGGGCTTCGACGACTATATCGGCGGCGGATGCGGGCTGCTCACCGCCGTCCACATCCTGGAGCGGGCGGCGCTGAGACCGGCCGACACGGTCCTCGTCCAGGGAACCGGCGCCGTCGGCCTCAGTGCGATCGCCCTCGCGCGGCTCGGCGGTGCCTCGACGATCGTCGCGATCGGTGCCCCCACGGATCGGCTGCAGATGGCCCGCCGCATGGGGGCGGACCATGTCTTCGACGTCACGACGACAACCCCGGAGCAGCGCCTTGCGGAGGTGCGCGCGCTGACGCACGGAGAAGGCGTGGACGTCGTCCTCGAAGCCGCCGGCGCGGCCGCCGCCATCGAGGAAGGTCTGGACCTGGCCCGCGACGGCGGACGCTACGTCATCGCCGGCCACTATACCGACGTCGGCGACAGCCGGATCAACGCGCATCGGCAGATCAACCGCAAGCACCTCGAGATCCGCGGCTGCTGGGGCAGTGAAGCCGGGCACTTCCTGCGGGCCCTCAGCGTGCTCGAGCGTTACGCGGCACAGGTCCCCTGGCGCGAGATCGGCGGGCGCACCTATCCCCTCACAGGCCTCAACGAGGCCCTGGCCGACGCCGAGACGATGCGCATCACCAAGGCCCTTGTCGATCCCTGGGCCGCCGCATGAGACGCACGAAGATCGTCGCGACCCTCGGGCCCGCCAGCAATTCGCCCGACATGGTCGCGCGGCTGATCGACAGCGGTGTGGACGTCTTCCGTCTCAATTTTTCTCACGGCACGCGGGAGGCGCACGCCGAGGTGTACCACCGCGTGCGCGCCGCCGCGACCGAGGCGGGGCGGATCGTCGCGATCATGCAGGATTTGAGCGGGCCCAAGATCCGGACGACCTCGCTCGTGGGAGGATTGCCGCTCACGCTCACCGAAGGCGATGAGCTTCGGATCCGGGGTGGAGAGCAGCCGGGCCGGGCCGGCCTCGTGTTCACGCCCTACGCTGAGCTCGTGCGGTCGGCGCGTCCGGGTGACCGCCTGCTGCTGGACGACGGGAGGATCGAGCTGCGTGTGACCCGGGCGCAGGACGACGAGCTGGTCACGACGGTGGTGAGCGGCGGACGCCTCGGCCAGAACAAGGGGATCAACGCGCCCGGCGTGACACTGCCCGCCTCGGCCGTCACCGAGAAGGACGCCGTGGACCTCCGCTTTGGCCTCGACCTCGGCGTGGACTACATCGCCCTCAGCTTCGTGCAGTCGGCGGACGATCTGCTGCGCGCGCGGCAGATCATGAGCGAGGCAGGGACGCGCGTGCCGCTCATCGCGAAGATCGAACGTCCGGCCGCCGTGCACAACCTCCCGGCCATCCTGGGGCTGGCGCAGGGGGTCATGGTGGCGCGAGGCGATCTCGGTCTCGAGATGCCCCTCGAACAGGTGCCGCGCGTCCAGAAGGAAGTCATCCGCGCGGCCCGCGTCGCCGGCCGCCCGGTCATCGTCGCCACGCAGGTGCTGGAGTCGATGCGCGTGGACCCGCGGCCGACGCGGGCGGAAGTCACGGACGCGGCCAACGCGGTCGGCGAAGGGGCCGACGCCATCATGCTCGCCGGTGAGACCGCCGTGGGGGCCTGGCCGGAGAAAACCGTCCGCACGCTCGCGAGCATCATCGTCGAGTCCGAGCGGACGCCGTCCAGTGACATCGTGCGGCCCGTGGGGGATCCGACCGGCAGTATGCACGGGCGCGCCCTGTGCGAGGCGGCGGTCACGCTCGCCACGACCGGCCGCGCCGATGCGATCGTCGCGGTCACGCGCGAAGGCAAGACCGCGCGGCTGCTCTCGGCGCTGCGCCCCGAGATTCGCGTGCTGGCCGCGACGCCCAGCGAGAGGGTGGCGGCGACGCTCGCGCTCCTGCGCGGGATCGCGCCGGTCATCACCGAGGCGCGCGAGCTGGAAGGGCTCGAGCGCATGCTCCTCGACCGCCGGCTCGTGGCCGCCGGCTCGGTCGTCGTTTTCATCAACGTCAGCCCCGACCTGAGCCGGGCGGATGCCAACTATCTCAACGTGCAGAAAATAGGATGACACACGCATCACGCCCCGGCTGGTGGGCCTTCCTCATCGACAATTCGCTCCTGCTGGTGGCCGGCACGCTCGCCGCGCTGATCTGGGCCAACCTCGACGCCCACTCATACGAAGCGTTCACGCACGGACGGATGCACTTCATCGTGAACGACATCGGGATGGTCTTCTTCTTCGCGCTGGCTTCGAAGGAGATCATCGAGGCGACGCTCCCGGGCGGCCCGCTCCAGTCGCCGAGGGAAGCGGCCGTGCCGCTGCTCGCCGCGCTCGGCGGCATGGCCGCACCGGCGGGCCTCTTCGCGCTCCTCGTCCTCGCGACGGACCGGCCCGAACTGATGCGGGGCTGGGCGGTGCCGTGCGCCACCGATATCGCGTTCTCGTACATGGCGGCGCGGCTGATCTTCCCGCCCGCCCATCCCGCCATCCCGTTCCTCCTCCTGCTGGCCATCGCGGACGATGCGATAGGATTGATGCTGCTGGCGGTGTTTTATCCGAGCGGACCGCTGTCGCTCGTGAACTTCGCGGCGTTCATGATCCCGGCCATCGGGCTGTCGTACTGGATGAAGCAGCGGCGGGTCCGCAGCTACTGGCCGTACCTGCTCGTCGGAGGCGGTCTGTCGTGGACGGCGCTATACCTGGGCGGCGTCCACCCGGCGCTGGCGCTGGTGCCGGTCCTGCCGTTCATGCCGCACGCCAAGCGCGATCTCGGCCTGTTCAACGAGCGCGAGGAGGACCTGCCCGACACGATGAACCGCTTCGAGCACGCGTTCAAGGTTCCCGTGCAGTTCGTGCTGCTGTTCTTCGGACTCGTGAACGCCGGCGTGCCGTTCGGGAGTGTCGGCAGCGGCACGTGGATCGTGTTCGCGGGGCTGCTTGCCGGCAAGCCGATTGGCATCGTGCTGATGACGATCCTCGGCGTCAAGATGGGCCTGCGCGCGCCCGGCGGCCTCACGTACGGGCACACGCTGGTCGTCGGTGTGGCGGCGGGGATCGGGTTCACCGTGGCGTTGTTCTTTGCGACCGCCGCCTATCCGCCCGGGAGCGTGCTGGACGAAGTGAAGATGGGGGCGCTCTTCAGCTTCCTGGCCGCACCGGCGGCGATTGCGCTGGGCCGCGCGATGGGCCTGCGACCGAATCGGTCGCAGTAACTCGTGGCTTCCGGCTTTAGCCGGAAGGTTACGCGGACTCGACGAGCTCCTTCAGTGCCGCGAGCGAGGCCCTCCAGCCGGAGGCGATGACCTCGTGGTAGCGGTCCCAGCGTGGCCCCTGGTCGAAGCCGCCCTGGATTACACGGAGGCGGCACGCGGGGCCGTCCATGGCGCAGTGGACCTCGAGCGCCATCGGCCCCAGCGGCTCCCCGTCCGGCGGCAGCCACCACGCATCCCCGACGAACAGCTCCCGGCCCGCCTTGTATTCGATGACGCTGCCGTAGAAGACGCCGCCGAGGCGCCCGAGCACATCGTCCTCGTCGGGTGTCGGCGCCCATTCGACCGCGTAGATGCCCAGCACGCGCGGCGTCGTGACCGAGTGGGTCGTCTGCCACCACACGGCGAGCGCCGCCGGGTCGAAGAAGGCCGCCATCACGCGCGTCGGCGCCGCGCCAATCAT
>JBBECO010000061.1:0-6289 GCA_040881785.1 Vicinamibacterales bacterium | reverse complement strand
AGCGATTAGGGATTAGCGATTAGGGATTAGCGATTCGATGCCCTCACTACTTGATATTCGTCGGAGAATCCGCGCGGTCAAGTCGACGCAGCAGATCACCAAGGCCATGAAGATGGTCGCGGCCTCGAAGCTGCGGCGGGCGCAGGAGCGCACGCAGCAGGCGCGGCCGTTCGCCTCGCAGATGCTGCGCGTGCTCAACAGCCTCGCCTCGCGCGTGGATCCGACGTTGCACCCGCTGCTCGACGAGCGGACGCCGCCGAAGGCGGGCGGGCGCGTGCTGCTGTTCGTCGTCACCGCGGACCGCGGGCTGTGCGGCAGTTTCAACACCAACGTCATCAAGTCGTCCGGGCAGTTCATCACCGAGGATCCCGGCCGCGAGGTGGCGCTGGGGCTCGTCGGACGCCGGGGGCGCGACTTCTTTGCCCGCCGCGGGTTCGAAGTCCGCTACGAGCAGATCAACCTGTTCGCGAAGGTGAGCTACGAGCACGCGAAGGCCATCGCGCAGGCGGGGATGGAGGCCTTCCTCAACCACGAGGTGGACGGCGTCTACCTGATCTACAACGAGTTCAAGTCGGTGATGGTGCAGCGTGTCGTGATCGAACGGCTGCTGCCGATCCCGCGGCTCGAGATCCAGGCGGCGGAGGGCACCGCCCCGACGATCGACTATCTCTACGAGCCGGCGCCCGAGGAGCTGATGACGACGCTGATCCCGACGCACGTCGAGGTGCAGGTCTTCCGCGCGCTGCTCGAATCGAACGCCGCCTTCTACGCCGCGCAGATGACGGCCATGGACGCGGCGACGAGAAACTCGGGCGAGATGATCGAGAGCCTGACGCTGTACATGAATAAAGTTCGGCAGGCCGCGATCACACGCGAAATCATCGAAGTCGTCTCGGGCGCGCAAGCCCTGTAAAACATTATGGCAACAGCAGCACCAGCAGCACAGAAGATCGGCAAGGTCGTCCAGGTCATCGGTCCGGTCGTCGACATCGAGTTCGAAGGCGGGCAACTGCCGGAGATCTACAACGCCGTCCACATCAAATCGGACGGCTCGGGCGGCGGCACACCCATCGACGTCATCGTCGAAGTGGAGCAGCACCTCGGCGAGAACCGCGTCCGGACCGTCGCGATGAAGCCGACCGACGGCATGCAGCGCGGGATGGCGGCGGTCGACACCGGCTCGCCCATCACGATGCCGGTCGGCGCGGCGACGCTCGGCCGCGTGTTGAACGTCCTCGGCGAGCCGGTGGACTTCCCCGACCAGCCGGTCAAGTCCGCCGAGCGCTGGTCGATTCACCGCAAGGCGCCGACCCTGGAGAACCAGTCCACCGAGCTGCAGATGTTCGAGACCGGCATCAAGGTCATCGACCTGCTCGAGCCGTACGTCCGCGGCGGCAAGATCGGGCTGTTCGGCGGCGCCGGCGTCGGCAAGACCGTCATCATCCAGGAGCTGATCCACAACGTCGCGATGAAGCACGGCGGCGTCTCGGTGTTCGCCGGCGTCGGCGAGCGGACGCGTGAAGGCAACGACCTCTGGCTCGAGTTCCAGGAAAGCGGCGTCATCAACGCCGAGGACCTCTCGAAGTCGCGTGCCGCCCTCGTGTACGGCCAGATGACGGAACCGCCGGGCGCGCGCCTGCGCGTCGCGCTGAGCGGCCTCACCGTCGCCGAGTACTTCCGCGACGCCGAGAACAAGGACGTGCTCCTGTTCATCGACAACATCTTCCGGTTCACCCAGGCCGGCTCGGAAGTCTCGGCGCTGCTCGGCCGCATGCCGTCGGCCGTCGGCTACCAGCCGACGCTGCTCACGGAGATGGGCGAGCTGCAGGAGCGCATCACCTCGACCAAGACCGGATCGATCACGTCGGTCCAGGCGATCTACGTGCCGGCCGACGACTACACCGACCCGGCGCCGGCGACCACCTTCGCCCACCTCGACGCGACGACGAACCTGTCGCGTGCGATCGTGGAGCTGGGGATCTACCCGGCCGTCGATCCGCTGGCCTCCACCTCGCGCATCCTCGACGCCCGCATCATCGGCGACGAGCACTACAATGTGGCGCGCCAGGTGAAGCAGATCCTCCAGCGCTACAAGGACCTCCAGGACATCATCGCGATCCTCGGGATCGACGAGCTGTCGGAAGAAGACAAGCTGACCGTCGGACGCGCCCGGCGCATCCAGCGCTTCATGTCGCAGCCGTTCTTCGTCGGCGAGCAGTTCACGGGGCTGCCCGGCAAGTACGTGCCGGTCGCCGACACCGTGCGGAGCTTCAAGGAGATCGTCGCGGGCAAGTACGACCACCTGCCGGAGCAGGCGTTCTACATGGTGGGCACGATCGAAGAGGCCGTCGAAAAGGCGGAGAAGATGAAGGGCTGAGGGGTGCTGAGTGCCAGTGCGCGGTGCGCAGTGCGCAGTGCACCAGTGCCAGTGCCAGTGCGATGTGCTGTTGAAAATGATTGACTAGATGGCTCTTCCTACACAGATCGATCTTCAGATCGTGACGCCGGACCGCCTGATCGTGCACGAGCAGGTGGACGAAGTGCAGATCCCCGGATCCGAGGGATACTTCGGCGTGCTGCCGGGGCACACGCCGCTGCTCGCCACACTGGCGGTCGGCGAGATGTGGTATCGCACGGGGCAGGAGAAGACGTTTCTCGCGATTGCGGGCGGGTTCGCCGAGGTGCTGCCCGACCGGGTCACGCTGCTGGCGACGCTGGCCGAGCGCGCCGAAGACATCGACGTGTCGCGGGCCGAATCCGCGAAACAGCGCGCCCAGCAGCGCCTCGCGCAGCCGAAGGCCGACATCGACTACGAGCGCGCGCGCCTGGCGCTTCACAAGTCGATCATCAGGATCCAGGTATCCTCGCGGATTCCCGGGATGCGCGTCGGGGAATTGAAACGCATGAGAGACACGAGGGCCTGACCCTTCGCATGACGCCGGCGCTCCCGCTCTCCTGGGCCGTTCGCACTGACGCCGGACTCCGGCGCAGCAGCAACGAAGACAGCCACACCGCGCGGCCGGATATCGGTCTGTTCCTCGTGGCCGACGGGATGGGCGGGCATGCGGCCGGCGAAGTCGCCTCGCGCGTGGTCGTCGAATCGGTGGCCGCGTTCATCGAAGAGACCGCCGGCGCCGACAGCAACCGCACCTGGCCCTTCCCCTTCGAGCCCGAGCTGAGTCTCGAGGCCAACCGGCTCAAGGCCGCGTTCCGCCTCGCCAACCGCAAGCTCGCCCACGCCATCGCCAGCTCGCAGGACCTGCGCGGCATGGCGACGACCGCGTCCGCGATCCTGCACGGTCCCAGGCACTCGTGCGTGGCGCACATCGGCGACAGCCGGGTCTACGTGCTGCGTCCGGAGGGGCTGACGCAGTTGACCCACGACCACTCCTGGGTCGAGGAACAGGTCCGGGCCGGTGCGCTGACGCCCGCCGCGGCCCGCCAGCATCCCTGGCGCAACGTCGTCACGCGCGCGCTCTCCGGCGGCGACGACGATCCCGAGATCGACGTCGTGGAATTCCACCCGGCGCCGGGCGAGCGGTATCTGCTCTGCTCGGACGGCCTGTTCGGCGTGGTGGCCGACGATCTGCTGGCGGAGATACTCGGCGACGGGGCGGCCTCGCTCGATGAGATCTGTGGACGCCTGGTTGACGCGGCCAACGCCGCCGGCGGACCGGACAACATCACCGCGATGGTCCTCCAGGTCGATGCTCCGTAATCTCGCGACGCTCTTCCGCTACCGCGGCCTCATTCAGAGCCTCGTCGCCCGTGAGTTGAAGGCCCGCTACCGCGGGTCGGTGCTCGGCTTCTTCTGGTCGTTCATCAACCCGCTGATGCTCCTGCTGATCTACACGTTCGTCTTCGCGTACATCATGGAGGCGCGTGCCGAAGGTACGGATCCGTATGCCTTGTTCCTGTTCTGCGGCATCCTGCCCTGGACCTGGTTCTCCTCGTCCTTGAACGAGTCGGCCGGCGTGCTGATCTCGGGCGGCAACCTGATCAAGAAAGTGCTGTTCCCGGCGGAGGTCCTGCCGATCGTGACCGTGCTGGCCAACATGGTCCACTTCTTTTTCGGACTGCCGATTCTCGTTATTTTCCTCATTTACTTTCAGGCGCCGCTCTCGCCGATCGAGCTCCTGTGGTTTCCGGTGATCGTCGCCGTACAGCTCGTCCTGACGCTCGGGTTTGCCCTGATTCTGTCCGCGCTCACGGTGCACTTCCGCGACATCCGTGACCTGCTGGCAAATCTGCTGACGCTGTGGTTCTTCGCCACGCCGATCATCTATCCCTGGCAGATGGCTCCGGATTTCGGGAAGTGGTTCCTGAACGTGAATCCGTTCACGCACCTGGCGATTTCGTACCAGGAAGTGCTGTTTTTCGATGGCCCCTTCGGTCACTGGCGCTGGCTGCTCGCGCTGGGTATCTTCTCGGTGGCGTTCTTTCTCTTTGCATACTTCATCTTCGATCGCCTGCGCGACACCTTTGCGGAGGAGGTGTAGGCGGCCATGACGAACGCCATCGAAATCGTCAACGCCTCGAAGATCTACCAGCGGTACGGGCATCGGCGGCAGTTCGCGACGCTGAAGAGCGCGCTGCTGTCACGCAGCCTCGTCCGCGATCTGAACCCCACGGAGACGTTCGCGGCCGTGAAGAACGTCACGTTCAACGTGCTGAAGGGGCAGACGCTCGGCGTCATCGGCCGTAACGGCTCCGGCAAGAGCACCTTGCTGAAGCTCGTCGCCGGCATCGCGAAACCCACCACCGGCACCGTGAAAGTCGACGGACGGGTTTCCGCGCTGATCGAGCTCGGCGCCGGCTTTCATCCCGAGATCTCGGGCCGCGAGAACGTCTTCATCAACGGCATCATGCTCGGGCTCACCAAGCGCGAGATCACGCGGCGCTTCGACGAGATCGTCGAGTTCGCCGAGCTGGAGGAGTTCATCGACGCGCCGGTCAAGAACTACTCGTCGGGGATGTACATGCGTCTCGGGTTCGCCGTGGCGATCCATGTGGACCCCGACGTGCTGCTCGTGGACGAAGTGCTGGCGGTCGGCGACGAAGGGTTCACGCATAAGTGCCTCGACAAGTTCTCCGAGTTCAAGCGGCGCGGCAAGACCATCCTGCTCGTGACCCATTCGCTCGGCCTGGTCGAAAAGTTCTGCGACGAGGCGCTGTGGATGGATGCCGGGCGCATGAAGGTCCAGGGAGATCCCAAGCGCGTGGTCGGCGCCTACGTCACCGACGTCGAACGGTCGGAAGAACAGCAGCTCGCAGCCGGGGATGCGAAAGCCAGGGACGCGACGATCAGCGTCTCTCCGGACGAGCCGTCCAGCGCCGTGCTGCCCGACCATCCAATTGAGACGGCTGAAGCCCCGGCTGACATGTTCCGCGCCACGGAAGGACGCTGGGGCTCGCGCGAAATCGAAATCACCGCCGTGGAGCTGCTCGGGGCCGACGGCATCGCGGGTCACGTCTTTCACACGGGCCAGCCGTTCGCCGTCCGCGTGAAGCTGCGCGCGCCGGTCGAGATGGACGACTTCGTCATCGGCATCGGCCTCTTCAATGCCGAAGGGGTGTGCTGCTACGGCACGAACACCAGCCTCGAGGCCTTCAAGTCGGTTCGGGTGCTGGGGAACGGCGACGTGACGTTCTCGATCGAGCGGCTGGACCTCGTCGAGGGCACCTACAAGCTGGACGTCGCCGTCCACAAGCTGGACGGCTACCCGTACGACTACCACCGGCTGCTCTACACGTTCCGCGTGAAGTCGCGGACGAAAGACGTCGGCATCTATCGTCCGGCGCACGCGTGGAGCTTCTCGCCGACCGTCCAGTTCGTGAAGACCGACGACGCCGAGCCCGGCGAGCCCACTGAACGATGACGCGCGAGGCGACCGCCACGTCGCGCGTCAAGTCCCTGGCGGAGGGCGCGGCGTACGCCGGGTCGCTCCGCGCCGCCGGTCGCCGGGTGGTCTTCACCAACGGCGTCTTCGACATCCTGCACCCGGGCCACCTGCGCTATCTCCAGCAGGCCCGCGCCCTCGGCGACGCCCTCATCGTCGGACTCAACGCCGACGCCTCGGTGCGCCGCAACAAGGGACCCCAGCGCCCGATCAACGACGAGCAGGAGCGCGCCGAGATTCTCGCCGCGCTCGAGTGCGTGGACGCGGTGGTGATCTTCGGCGAAGACACGCCGGCCGAGATCATCCGGGCGATCCAGCCCGACATCCTGGTCAAAGGGGCCGACTGGGCCGAGGACGCCATCGTCGGACGCGATACCGTCGAGGCGCGC
>JBBECO010000060.1:2720-6291 GCA_040881785.1 Vicinamibacterales bacterium | reverse complement strand
GACGCGGAGCTCCGCTAAAACGAGTAATCCAGGCCGAAGACTGGCGTGACCTTGTCGCGGAGGCCGGCCTTCGTGATCGGGACGAGCACCTGCGCCGAGAACAGCAGGTTGCCGCGCAGGTTGTAGCGGATCCCCGCGGCGCCCACGGTCAGGTTCAGGTCCCCCGGACGCCGGGTGAATTCCTCGAACGACGCCAGACCGAACGTGCCGTCCTGGCGCGTGAACGGGAACTGGCGCTGCACGGGCACCAGCCGTCCGAAGTCGCGCAGCGTGCGCCCGAGGACGTCGGCGGAAAGCGTCAGGTTGTCGGTCAGCGCGGTGTCGAACCCGATCGCGTAGCCGATCTCGTCGGGGCGTTCGGGGTTGACCGAGAGCGGCGCCGAATCACGGCCGCGGCTGAACGTGTAGCTGACGTTCGCGTGCGGTGAGAAGCCGCCGGCGGCCATCGAGCCGATCAGGGTCACCTTGGTCTGGGTGCCGCCGGAGCCGAGCAACTGATCCGCGTCGCCGGTCGGCAGCCGGACGTCGAGCCCTGCGGCGAGCCCGCCGCCCGCGCCGTTGAAGAACCGGTACTTGCCCCGCAGCAGCACATCGCCGATGCCCTGCGACTTCGCACTCTCCGAGCTCTTGCTCTCCGTCGCGCCTCCGACGAACGAGTGAATCCCGGAGGTCTCGCCGGTGGCGATCCTCAGGATCCGCGCCGTGACGTCGAGGTCCATCGACACGGAGATGATCGGCACCATGACGCCGACGTCCAGGCGGTCGGTCACGCCGTAGTTCATGAAGGCGGAGAACGTGCTGCTCACGAGCTTCATCGACACGGAGTTGCCGACGAGATCCCCCTCGAAGAACGGGGTCGGCGGTGCGTTGGGCTCATTCGTGGCGCCGCAGCAGTCCTGGTGCACGAGATACACGCGCATGTCGCCGTTGCGCAGGTCGAGCCCTTCGAGCGAGTCGTAGGAGGATCGCTGGAAGTTGAACCCGGCGTTCCAGCGGTTCCTGCCGGCCGTCAGCGCGCGCTCGGCAAACGCGGATCCGAACGTGCTGCTCTGCCGCGAGAACGTCCCGAGCGCGGGATCGAAGGTATACGCGAAGCCGCCGGACGAGGAGCCGAGCGGGATCGAGGACAGCTGCGCGGCGATGATGGAGTTGATGGCGAGCGGGATCTCGAGCTGATTCACCGCGAAGCCGGGCGCCACTTCACCGGGCGTCAGGATCGGCCGGAAGTGCGCCTCATGACTGGCGAACGGGCCCGTCGGCGGCGCGAGCACGCGGTCCGACAGCAGCGCCTTGAGGAGGAGCTCGCTGAGCAACGTATGAGCCGCCGCGGGGGCTGGTGCCAGGCACACGACGAGCGCGAGTAGCAGGATCTTTGTTTTCAAATCGGCCTCTCTGGATGACGGGGCCATCGGCCCCCGAGCGCGTTACCTTACATCAAAAATGAAGCGCCTGCGGCCCGAGCGAGCGGCCGGCCTGCCAGCCGTAGCGCCGGCTTTTGCGGCGCCCGCGAGCGAGAGCGCGTGAGAGCCTTCAGCCGCCGCGGCGCGCGAACGCGCGGCGCGGCAGGCGCCGGGGGGGGGGCCCCGGCCGCCACTGAGGAAGGTGGGGCCCCACGCGCATTGATAAATGCAGACTGACTATCCGGATCTAGCCGAAGCCTTGTGCGGAGGCGGTCAGGTCGGGCGGCTCTGTATCGCTCCGCTCCGTCTGGCGGGTCCTGTCGCCGGCGAAGGCAGCCCGTAAAGGGCTGCGCTACACGTCGGGATGGAGGATCGGCGACGGCGCCCAATGTCGTGCGTGTGGAACGGCGCCCGGCGCGCAATGTTGTGCGTGTGGAACGGCGCCAGGCGCCCAATGTCGTGCGTGTGGAACGGCGTCCGGCGCTCAATCGTGTGCGTGTAGCGCAGCCCTTTATGGGCTGCCTCGGGGCCGGTCGCTACCGCCCTTGCAGCTCCTTGGCGAGCCGCTCGGCCTTGTCGGCGAGCTCTTTGGCGAACGGGAGGTTGTTCGCCTTCAGGGCGTCCTCGGCCTGCTGGGCAAACATCTGCGATTCCTTGTAGGCCTTGACGGCGACGGGACTGAGGCGCCGGTAGTCGACCTTCGCCAGGATCGCCTTGGACCGCGCGATCGCTTCCTGGATCTGGGTGGTCAGCTGCGCGGTGTTGACGGTCTCCGGCATGCGCAGCACCGGCGGCGGCTGCGCCGGGGGAGCCGCAGGTTCGGGCTTGGGATCCTCGGGCTTCGGGTCCGGCTTCTGCGCTTCCTTCGCCGGTGGACGAGAACGCGAAGGTGCGGGCGGCGCACCCGGGCCCAGGCTCTCGACAGGCTGGAGCGGCGGCGGCGGCACCGGGATAGGCTCGACGACACGAGGCGGCGGCGGAGGCACCTCGAGTGGCGGGCGTTCCACTGGTGTCGCGGCCCTCGTGGTGGTGCAAGCGGTGGCGCAGCAGGCGACCGCGATCAGCAGCACGAGCCGACGGCTTCCGGCACAAAGGGCACCAAGACCACCAAGTGCACCAAGAGGCCACAAAGCTTTTACTGTTTTGGGTTCGTGGTGATCTCTCTTTGTGCGCTTGGTGCTCATCGTGTTCTTCGTGGCAAGCCTCGTTTGGCCGTGCATCGTTCCCCCTAGGCCTGCGGAAACATCAGCCGGAACCTTGTGCCGCGGCCCGGCGTGGACTGCACTTCCACATCTCCATCATGCAACTGGACGATGCGGTACACCATGGACAAACCGATGCCGGAGCCTTTTTCTTTCGTCGTGAAATAGAGGTCGAAAATACGGCTGAGATCCTCGGGCGGGATGCCGACGCCGGTATCTTCCACATCGATCTCGACCTTCCGGCGCGGCGTCGCGCGGCAGGCGATCCGCAGCGTCCCCCCCTCCGGCATCGCCTGGCAGGCGTTGAGCGCAAGGTTCAGCAGCGCCTGCCGGAGCATCCCGGGGTCCGCGTTGATCTGCGGCAGCGTCGCCGGGCAGTCCACCTTGACGGCCACCGTGTTGCGCTCCGCTTCGGGTGAGACGGTCGTCACGACGTCGGAGACGAGCGCGGCGAGCTCCACGGGTTGAAGCTTCAGTTCGTCGGGACGCGCGAATTTGAGGAAGCCGAGGATGACTTCGTCGAGGCGCTTGATCTCGCTCGCAATGACATTCAGGTGCTTCGCAATGTCGGGGAACGGGATGCGGGGTCGGGGGTCCGCGGGCAGGCCATCGGGGCTCGGGGCTCGGGGCTCGGGGCTCACGGAGGTCACGGAGGTCACGGAGGCGGCCAGCTTCCGCTTCAACAGCTCCAGGTGGATCGTCATGGCGTTGAGGGGATTCTTCACCTCGTGGGCAACGCCCGCCATGAGGCGGCCGAGCGCCGCGAGCTTGCGCGAGTAATTGAGCGTCGACTGGACCCGGCTCAGATAGCCCAGGTTCCGCGCGACGAGCATCGCGCCGAGAAAGCGGCCGGTGCTGTCCTGGATCGCGTGCGTCACGAGCATCCGTTCGGCCGGCTCGGATTCGTCGGTGGCGCCGGGCGTATCCGGCTCGGACGTCATGGCGACGGGGCCGCAGTCCTTCCGTCCG
>JBBECO010000060.1:0-2710 GCA_040881785.1 Vicinamibacterales bacterium | reverse complement strand
CCGACCTGAAGGTCGGGCCTACGGAGGTCGGGCCTACGGAGGAACCGGCGCCCGAACCGGCTGGCATCATCGCGACCGGTCCGCAGTCCTTCCGGCCGGCGAGCGTCTGGTCGATGAGCGTCTTCATCGCGGGATGGTCGCGGTGCTCGGCCAGCAGCGCCTTCATCGCGGCATTGGTGAAGATGACTTCGCCGGACGGCGAGAAGAGCGCCACGGCGTCCTCGAGGTTCTCCATCACCGACTCGAGGTCGGTCGCCGCCGTCGGGAGCGGTTTGGCGCGGACGGCCGACAACTGCGCGCTCACCGCCTCGAAGGAGCTTCCGAGGTCGCGGAACTCCGCGCCGGGGAGGTCCAGCGAGACGTCGAGCTCCCCGCGTCCGAGGCGCGTGAGCCCGCTCTGGATCACGTGGATCGGCCGCAGCATCCACTGCGCGAGCAGCACCGCGAAGAGCGACGAGATGATCAGCGCCGCCAGGATGCTGCCGGCGGCCGCCTGCGCTTCCCGCCGCAGCTCGCCTTGAATCAGCAGCGTCGAGACGCCGATGCGGATCGTCCCGAACTCCTCGTCGCCCGACAGCAGCGGCTGCCGGATCTCGAACGAGCGGTCGGAATAGATCGCCTGCAGCTGCGCGAGCGCGCTCTGCGTCAGCAGCGGCTCGAGGTCCTCGGCCTCGCCGAGCTTCTGGCCGTCCATCTCGCGGAAGCCGTGAGCGATGATGGTGCCGTCTGGATCGACGATCGCCGCGTGCGTCACGTTCGGGCCGAAGCCGAGGCCGGACTGGAGGATGGAGCGCACGCCGCCATCCTCGCGGAGCGCGGCGTGCAGGTCCGTCCCGGGGGCCGGCACCACGTCGCGCGCCCGCAGGAACACGGCGCTCGCGACCATCTGGCCGCGCAGCCCTGTTTCCTTCAGCCGCAGCTCCGCCAGCGTCGCCAGGTGATAGCCGCTCAGGATCGCGACGATCACCACGACCAGCGTGGTGACGCCGGCGACCTGTTTCGCCTTTATCGACATCTCTCAGGAGCTGGGAGCTGGATCGAGAGCGCCGCCACAAGACGCACCGCAAAGGACGCAGAGGACGCAAAGATCATTTGGATGAGAGTCACGTACGCTTCGCTGACCTGACGAACGCCGGGGGCCACCAACAACGGGCCATTGTCTCGGCGACCTCTGCGCCCTCTGCGGTGAGATGCCTTCATGGGCAGATGATATTCAGCTCAGGCCTCGCGACCGGCCGCGAGGGGTTAGCTGCTCGCCCCAACTCCGGCCTTCATCCTATTCAGTTTGTTGTGCAGCGTCTTCAAACTGATCCCGAGGACCTCCGCGGCGCGGGTCTTGTTGTTGCGGCAGTGATCGAGCGTCAGTGTGATCAGGCGGCGCTCGGCTTCGTCCACGGTGGTGCCGGGCACGAGCGTCAGCGAGGGCAGCGACTCCTCGCCGCGGGTGATGAGCGGCGGCGGCAGGTGCTTCGCCTCGATGAACTCGCCGTCGGCGAGGATCGTCGCGCGCTCGATGACGTTGCGCAGCTCGCGGATGTTCCCCGGCCAGGGATAGTGCTCGAGAAGGTACATGGCGTCCTGGTCCACGCCGCGGACCGCCTTGTTGTTGGTCCGGTTGAACTCGTTCAGGAACGTCTGCACCAGCAGCGGGATGTCGTCCTTCCGCTCGCGCAGCGGCGGCAGGTCGATGGTGAAGACGTTGAGGCGATAGAACAGGTCCTCGCGGAGCTTGCCGCTGCGCGTCGCCTCCAGCGGATCCACGTTCGTCGCGGCAATCACACGCACGTCCACGGTCTGCTCCTGCCGTCCGCCGAGGCGGCGGAAGGTCCGCTCCTGCAGCACGCGCAGCAGCTTCACCTGCGTGGACGCCTGCATCTCGGCGATCTCGTCGAGGAAGAGCGTGCCGCGGTGCGCGAGCTCGAACACGCCGATGCGGCGGTCGTGCGCGCCGGTGAAGGCCCCCTTCTCGTGGCCGAAGATCTCGCTCTCGAGCAGCGTCTCGGGGATCGCCGCGCAGTTGATCGCGACGAACGGAAACGCCTGGCGCGGGCTCAGCTCGTGGACCGTCTGCGCGACGAGCTCCTTGCCGGTGCCGGATTCGCCCGAGATCAGCACCGACGCGTTGGTCGGCGCCGCCTGCTCGATCACGCGGTAGACGCCGCGGATCCCCTTGCTGTTGCCGATGATCCGGCCGTACGTGCCGTGGTCGCGCAGCTGCCGCCGCAGCGTCCGCACTTCGCGCAGCGTCGCCTGGCGCTCGACGGCTTTTTCGAGCAGGATCTTCAGCCGCTGCGGATCCACGGGCTTGCTCAAGTAGTCGTACGCGCCGTCCTTGATCGCTTCGACCGCGCTCTCGACCGTCCCCTGCGCGGTGAGCAGGATGAACGTGAGGTCGGAGAGCTGATCGTGCAGCGCGCGCAGGAGCTCACGACCGCCCATGCGCGGCATCACGAGGTCCGACACGATGATGGCCGGGCGGAAGGTGGTGACCTTGCGCATGGCCTCTTCGCCGTCCTGCGCCTCGTCGGTGTGGAACCCCCAGGCCTGGACCAGCTCGGCGAGCCCTGAGCGTGTGGATGGGTCGTCCTCCACGATGAGGACACGCTCCCCGCCCACCGGCTGCTCCCCGATTTCGTTCGCCATTTCCTGCGTATCCATGAATGTCATTCTTACCACCCCCGCGGGCCCAACAGAGCAGAAATTACATAGC
>JBBECO010000059.1:0-6303 GCA_040881785.1 Vicinamibacterales bacterium | reverse complement strand
TCAATGCGCGTGGGGCCCCACCCCCACGCGCTCTCGCTCGCGGGCGCCGCAAAAGCCGGCGCTACCCTCCGGCCGCTCGCTCGGGCCGCAGGCGCTACTTGACTTTCCATTCCTGCAGTCCGGCTGACACGCCGGGCTTCATGACCAGCTCGAGCCGCAGCGAGGACGTCGTCACTGGCTTGAACGTCACCTTGTTCCAGGCATCCTTCGCGGTGGCAAAGGCATCGCTCGTGTCGACCGGCTTCCACGCCTCGCCGTCCTTGTAGAGCAGCTTCCACGACGCCGGCACGCGCACGCCGCCGCGGTTCGCTTCGTCATCGAACCAGTAGATCTCGGTCTCTGAAACGGATGACGGCTTTTCAAACGTCATCTCGATCCACTCTCCCTTGCTGCACTGACGCCCCTGCCCCGGCCCGGCCGTCTGCTCGCACGCGTCGCTCCAGCCCTGGACGGGCCACCAGTCGAAGTAGGACCCGGGCTCGGCCGAGTTCCTCGGCTCCTCGCCGTCGATGAGCGGCCGCACGTTTTTGCCGCGGCCACGCGGAGGCGGCGACGCGACGACGGTGCTGGACGTGGCGACGGTGGGGAAGGGTGTCGGGCGCGCCACGGCCTCCGTGCGCGCGAGCCAGACGTTCATCTGTCCGCGGCCGCGGTTCGCCCAGGTGGCATAGGGAATCGCCATGAAGTCCTGCTCGGCCTTCGTCACGCTTCCCGTTGCCGTTCTCGCCAGCCCCAGGGAGCGCCCCTTGATCACCTGCACGCCATTCAGCAGGTCGGCTTTGAACTCCGTCGTCAGGCGGCTCGTGTCCGGCAGGACGATGTTGCGCGTCTTGCCGTTGGGATTGTCGACCCACTCCGCGGCATAGACGATGGGGCCTCGCTGCAGCGCCACGCGATCGCGGTCTGCCTCGACGTTGGGATGGGCCACGACGCGCCGGACGGGCATCGGGATGGCCAGATCGATGACGTCGCCGGCCTTCCAGGTCCGGTCGATCGTGACGTAGCCCTTGTCCACCTTCATCGCGACGCGGGATCCGTTGACCGAGATGACGGGTGCCGGGGCGGCCGTGTCCATGAAGCGGTAGAGATCCCCTGGGACGGCTTCGTTGCGGGCCCACCCCGGGATCCGCACGTGCATCGCGAAGCGGCGGGCCTGCGCAGGCGTGAGGGTCATCGTCACGGCGCCGTCCCAGGGATAGCGCGTGTCCTGCACGACCTTCAGCTCGCCGGCGGGGGTCTTGATGTCGGCCGTCCCGCCTGCGTACAAGTTCACATAGACGTCATTGCCTTTGGTGGCGTAGATGTAGCCAGGCACCGACGCCATGAAGCGCGTGATGTTGCCCGGGCAGCAGGCGACGCCGAACCACTCGGCGCGGGCGTGCTGGCCGTTCGACTCGAGCGGGTTCGGATAGAAGAACGTCTTGCCGTCGAGCGACACACCGGAGATCAGGCCGTTGTAGAGCGTGCGTTCCATGACGTCGATGTACTTCGCGTCGCCGTGCAGCAGGAAGAGGCGGTGGTTCCAGTAGTCCATACCGACCGACGCGCAGGTTTCGTTGTAAGCCTGCATGTTCGGGAGGTCGTACGGCTTGCCGAAGCCTTCGTGGCCGCCGGCTGCGCCGACGCCGCCGGTGAAATAGAGCTTGCTGGAGATCAGGTTCTCCCAGATCTTGTCGCCGGCGTTCCGGATGTACTCGTCGTTGGTGAGCGCGGCGATGTCCGCCATCCCGGCGTACATGTACATCGCGCGGACCGCGTGACCGACCGGCTCGGTCTGTTCGATGACCTTCTGCTGCGCCTGGTTGTAGTCGAGGCCGCGCGGATTGGCGCGCTCGCCGTTCGGAAACTGGATCGGCCTCGCCGCATCCGGCCCCGGGCCGCGCTCGTCGATGAAGAACTTCGCCAGCGCGAGGTATTCGGGCTTGTTGGTCACCCGGTAAAGACGCACGAGCGCCATCTCGACCAGCTGGTGGCCCGGCCAGGTGGAACGCTTGCCAGGACCGAACGTCTTCACCAGCAGATCGGCCGCCTTCGTCGCGACGTTCAGCAGGGACGTCTTGCCGGTACCGAGATGGTGCGCGACGGCGGCCTCGAACAGGTGGCCCAGGTTATAGAGCTCGTGGCTGTCGTCGCGCACGAGCTGCCAGCGCTCGGTGCCGGCCCAGCGATGCGGCTGCTTCGGGTTGATGGTGCGCGTCGTGTAGATGTAGCCGTCCGGCTCCTGCGCGGCGGCGATCTTCGCGATCAGGCCGTCGACGTAAGCGTCGAGCTTCGGGTCCGGGTGGACGTTCAACGTGTAGGAGGCCCCCTCGATCACTTTGTAGAGGTCCGTGTCGTCGAAGGGATAACCCGGCGGGCGCGTGTCCTCCAGCGGCTCACCGCGCAGCGCCTTGGCCGCGCGCTCGAAGTGATACACGCGATTGGTGCGCTCGCACTGCTGAAACGCGACCGGGATGGTGACCTGCCGGTTGGTCTCGATCCGCGGCGCCCAGAAGACGTCGTTCAGGTGCACGCTCGTGAACGGCACCGGCTGGAACGGGTAGTCAGGGCGAGATTGGCTGGCGGCGCCGGTAAGACCGGCCGTGGCCAGGGCGAGCGCCGTGCCGACAACAAGGGCTTTGTTCATGTGAAGATCCTGCGGCCAATAGTAAAACTCCCAACCGCCAACTCCCAAATGTCAAAGGGACTTTGGGAGTTGGCGGTTGGGCGGTTGGAAGCTGCCTGCGTCAGTTCCGCAGAACCGTCAGAACGTCCACCTCGCGCCGAGCTGCACCACGCGTGCGCCCCCCGTGCCTCCGCGCTGCGACGTCACGCGACCGAAGCTGGCGGCACTCACTGAGCTCGACGGGCCGTTGAGATTCACCCAATTGAAGGCGTTGAACATTTCCAGCCGGACCTGCACTGTCGACGTCGGTGTCGCAATGCCCGGCAGCCGGAAGTTCTTGACCAGCGAAAAATCCACGTTCCTGAAGCCGGGCCCGCGGAACGCATTGCGCGGTTGATCCGCCGCGGTACCCGGAGCCGGGTTCGTGAAGTCGGCAGCAGTCATCACGCCCGCGCGCCACTGCTCCTGAGACGGATTGCCAAGATCTGTTCCGGAGCTCGGAAGGTTGACACGGTCGTTGTTCACGCCGTCGGCATTGAAGTCACACCGCGGCCAGGCGAAACCGCACGTCACACTGAAGGGCGAACCGGACTGGAAGATCGCCAAGGCGTTGACCTGCCATCCGCCGATGACGGCGTTGAGAATGGGGTTGGAGGGCCGGAGCGGAATCTCGACAATGAAATTCCCCGCCAGGCGGTGACGGATGTCGTCCCCGGCATATCCCCAGTCGAGCTCGGGCTGCTCCACCCACATCGTGAACCCCGGGAGGTCCTTGGAGACTCCGTACGTGTACACGCTCTGGAAGGCAAAGCCTTGCGAGTAGCGTCGCTGCAGCTGGAAGGACACGCCGTGATACCGCGATCGCACGCGGCTTTCATTTAAATTGACACCCGCAAAACTGGGGTTCAGCCGGTCGAGGCGGCCGTCCAGCAGGTCACCCGAGAACCGGTTGTAGTTCTGTCCGCCGGGACCGTCCCCGTTCATCAGGTTGCGACCGCGGGTGCCGTTGTAGGTCGCATCGACGACGAACCGCCACGGCAGCTGGTACTGCATGCCACCGAACCAGTTGTAGTACTCCGGCGTCTCGGTCTCCGGATCGACGACGCGCAAGTCGATGCGCGCTCCACGAATTCCGCCACGCTCATCGAGGCCCCGGCCGAGCGCCGGGTTCGGCGCGAAGTTCGGCCCGAGCGAATAGACGATGGGAGTCCCGTCCTGCACCGACCCGAAGGCGTGCGCGAACTGCGGCGGATTCAGCCGCTCGTCGCTGTAGACCGTGTTGTTGATCCGGTTGTAGGAGATGCCGCCGCCCCCGCGGAGAACGAATCGCCCCTCCGACGTCGGGTCCCAGGTGATCCCGAGCCGTGGCGCGACGTTGTTCCAGTCGGTGTTGTACAACTTGTCCACCGTCCCCACCCGCGCCGTCCGCACCTGCTCCTGCCGCGTGGCGCCGGCGCCGAGGATGATGTTGTTGAACGAGCCGTCCGCCTTCGTCGGGTTGCCGAAGTTCTCGTATCGCAGGCCGAGATTGAGCGTCACATTCGGACGCACCTTCCAGTTGTCCTGGACGAAGACGGCCCATTCGTTGGTGATGTAGAGACCAGGAGCGGACGTCGGCAGGCCGGTCTGCGGGTCGACGGCCCGGTCCTCCGAAAACGGCTCGTCGTCGACGAAGTCCAGAATGCTCTGGAAGAAGTAGCTCGGCCGGCGCCAGTGCGTCAGCGTCGCGCCGTCGCGCCCGTGCCGCAGTTCACCGCCGACACGGAACGAATGACGGCCGCGGTTCAGCGTGACCGTATCCCTGAACTGGAAATTGTTCTGCGTGAAGTCGATCGGATGCCAGAACTCCGTGCCGAATCGGGCCACACCGCCGCCGATGCCGATGTCGGGGGATTCGGGTGCGGCGTTGCCGGCCTCGCCGTGCATGCGCGCGAAGCCGAACGACGCCTCATTGAGCGTCTGGCTCGACAGCATCCACGTATGCCCCAGGTTCGCCGCCTGGTTGCGGAACGGGAACGGTTTGTTGAACTGTGGGCGCACGTAGAGATTCCAGGTCTCGACGTTGGTCAGAAAATACGTGGCACGCAGGCGGTCCTGCCCTTCGCGCAGCACCTGGTCGAATCGCACGTTGACCTGGTCGCCGTTCCGGGGGCCGTTGTTCAGCACGCTGATGGTGCCCACGTCCGGGATCCCGTCAGGCGTGGTGCTCCACTGGTTCGCCCCCGGCAGCGGCGAACCGAGATCGCTCAGCCCGGTCGTTGGATACTCACGCGGTGCATAGCGCTGGAACAGCTGCGCAGCAATCGAGTTCGGGCGCGTCGCCTTCACCCAGTTCACGAGCTGCTCGGTTTCGACGGTGGCGTTGAACGCATTGCCGGTGAGCTCCCGGACGATCTCCGTCGAGACGAAGAAGAACGTCGTATCGCGCTTGATCGGACCGCCGAAACTGCCGCCGAAGTCGTTCCGGCGGAAGTCGGCCTTCGGCCTGGTCCGGTTCTCAAAGAAGCCCCGCGCGCGCAGGTTCTCGTTGCGATGAAACTCGAAGACGCTGCCGCTCCACTTGTTGGTGCCGGCTTTCGTGATGATGCTGACGGTGGCGCCCGAGTTCCGGCCGTACTCCGCCGAGGGGTTGTTGGTGATCACCTGGATCTCCTGCACGGACTCGACGTTCGGCACCACCAGCACAGTCCCGCCCCAGGGTCCGCCATTGAGGCTCGCCCCGTCCATGCTCGTGCTGTTGCCGCTTCCGCGGACGCCGTTGGCCGTCACCCCCAAGCCCTGCTCGGGTGCCAGGAAGTCGGCGCTGCTCGGAATCCCGCTGATGCCGGGTTGAAGCGCGGTCAGCGACAGCACGTTACGGCCGGCCAGCGGCAGGTCGCTGATCTTCTTCTGCTCGATGATCGACGAGACTTCCGCCCGTTCCGTCTGGATGTCCGGCGCAACAGCGGCCACTTCAATGCGTTCCTCGACGGCGCCGGTCTGCATGGTGAAGTTGACGCCGAGCGTCGCCCCTCCGGAGAGGATCACCTCGAGGCGCTCTGCGGTGCGGAACCCCTGGAGGTCGGCGACGACGCGGTAGCGTCCGGGATCGAGACTCTGGACACGGTAGACCCCCGTCTGATTCGAGACCGTCGTTCTCGGGATGCCGGTGTCAAGATTTGTCACGGTGACGGAGACCCCAGGAAGGACGCCGCCTGTCTGGTCCATGATGGTGCCCTGAATGGCGCCGAGCTGCTGCTGGGCGGTCGCGGGGACCGGCGCCAGCGTGAGGGTGAGGAGGAGCAGCGGGAGGCAGAACCGGAGATGCCGGATGGTGGTCATGTCGTCCTCTTTCGGTGGACGGGGTGCCCGCCCCGCGGGTGCGGTGTATCCCGCCCTGTAAGCGATTACAGTCTGGCCGCGGATGGTAACGCTTACATTGCCGTGATGCAAGGGGTTTCCGCGCGCCCGGCCGTGGTACGATGCGGGCCATCCGGAGGATCGATGACCCGCTTCTCAGCTGACCAACTGGCCCATGCCGCCGCGCGTACCGGCTACCTCGACCGCGCCGCCTCGATCGAATTCCTGAACACCATGGGCATCCGGATGAGCGTGGGGCACTGGTCGGCCGGCGACTTCTGCGACCGCTTCGCCCCCCCCGGCTATCACTCCAACGATGCCGCGTTCCGGAATGACTTCGAGGGGCAGTGCCGCCGGAC
>JBBECO010000058.1:0-6307 GCA_040881785.1 Vicinamibacterales bacterium | reverse complement strand
ATCGCTCCGCGTAGAACGCCAGCATCTTGTTCGTGCTGAACTTCTCGGGATAGAAGGTCCCGCGCCACTCGGGATAGTTGTAACCGCTGGTTCCAACGTGCACGGCTGATGACACCTCCGAAGTGTAGCCGCTGCCGCTCATTCGCGTCGTCATTTGCAAGATGAGTCCTCGACAAACGGGTATCCTCTTGCACATGCCGAAACGTTACTGGTTGATGAAATGCGAGCCGGCCGCCTACACGATCGCCGATCTCGAGCGCGACGGACGCACGGGATGGGAGGGAGTCCGCAACTTCCAGGCGCGCAACTTCATGCGCGACCAGATGCAGGAGGGGGACGGCGTCCTCTTCTACGCATCCAACGCCGATCCCTCGGGCGTCACCGGCCTGGCAACGATTGCGAAGGCCGGCTATCCCGATCCTTTTGCATTCAAGAAGGGACACACGTATTACGACGAGGCGAGCAGGAAAGACTCCCCGACGTGGTACACGGTGGACGTCGCCTTCGCAGAGCGCTTTCCGGGAACCGTGTCACTCGAAACCCTGAAATCCACGAAGGGCCTGGAGGACATGATGGTCACAAAGAAGGGCAGCCGCCTCTCGATCCAGCCGGTCACCAAAGCCGAATACGGCATCGTCGTCAGACTCGGACGACGAACGCGTCCGTAGGCGCACCGCTCAGTTGAGCCGCTTGCTGCTGCGCATGACCGCGAGCGCGATCACGGCCAGCCCCCACGTCGCGAGCGCGGCCACCTGCGGCCAGAGCACCTCGATGCCGACCCCTTTCAGGAAGATCCCGCGGACGATGATCAGGAAGTACCGCAGCGGGATCACGTAGGTGATCCACTGGATCACCGTGGGCATGTTCTCGATCGGCGTCATGAAGCCCGACAGGTAGATCATCGGCATCAGGAAGAAGAACGTCGCCGTCATCATCGCCTGCTGCTGCGTGTCGGAGATGGTCGAGACCAGCAGGCCCAGCCCCAGCGTGCTGACGACGTACAACAGGCTGATGGCGAGCAGCAGGCCGAAGCTGCCTCGGAGCGGGACCTCGAACCAGAACACCGCCACGGCCGTCACCAGCAGGATGTCGATCAGTCCGATCAGGCCGTACGGCAGGAGCTTGCCGACGATGAGCTCCCACCGTCGCAACGGTGTGACGTTGAGCTGTTCCAGCGTCCCCACCTCTTTCTCACGGACGATCGCCATCGCGGCCAGGTTCGCCGTCACCAGCAGCAGGACGAGCGCGAGCACGCCGGGGATCATGAAAAAGCGGCTCTCGAGCTCCGGGTTGAACCACACGCGGATCCGCGCGTCGATGCCGCCGGCGGAGCCTGCGGCGGCAGGCAGCAGCTCCCGCGCGTACCCACCGACGAGGGCCGTCGCGTAGCCCAGGGCGGCGCTCGTCGAATTCGAGTCGGTGCCGTCAGCCACCACCTGCAGCACGGCCGGGCGGCCGGCCGCCACGTCGGCCCCATAGCCGGCCGGAATCGACAGCGCGAGCCACGCCGAGCCGTCCTCCAGGTAGGGCCCGATCTCGCTGACAGTCGTCACGGTGTCGATGATCGTGAAGTTGCGTGAGGCTTCGAAGCGCTGCACGAGTTCGCGGCTCGCCGACGAGCGATCGCCGTCCGCGACCACGACGGGGACGTCCTTGACGTCCGTGGTCGCCGCGTAGCCGAGCATCGTCAACTGGAGGATCGGCGCGACGATGACGATCCCGAACAGATGCGGATTCTGCCGCAGCTCGAGAAATTCCTTCCAGATGAGCACGCGGAGACGCCCCATGGCTACGCCCGCTCCCGCGCCAGCCGCAGCGACGCCAGCCCCAGCATCACCCCGGCATACGCGGCCAGGGCGCCGAACTCCGGCAGCAGCTGGAACGCGCCGGTTCCCTTCAGCACGATCCCCCGCAGGGCGATCAGGAAGTAGCGTGCGGGCACGACGTGCGTGACGCCCTGGAGAAACGCAGGCATGCTCGCAATGGGAAAGATGAAACCCGAGAGCATCAGGGTCGGCAGCAGCGAGACGAGCAGCGCGATCTGGAAGGCCACCTGCTGCGTCTCCGAGATGGTCGAGACGAGGAGCCCGGTGCCCAGGGCGCCGAGCAGGTAGATCGACAACATCGCGGTCAGCGTCAGCCAGTTCCCGCGCATGGGCAGGCCGAACAACGCCTGCGACGCCAGGAACACCAGGGCGGCCGAGAGCAGCGAAATCACGAAATACGGCAGCGTCTTGCCGAGGATGAAGGGGAACGTGCGGACCGGCGCCATGCGGATCTGCTCGATCGTTCCGGATTCCTTCTCGCGCACGATCGAGAGCGCCGTGGAGGTGACCGACATCAGCATCGTGAGATAGGCGATGAGACCGGGCACGAGAAACAGCGGGCTGCGAAGCTCCGGGTTGTACCAGACCCGGGGCTCCATCGTCACGGGGAGCGTCTGCACGGTCGCCGCGCCCGGGAGCCCGGCGCTCGCCGTCTGCAGGATGCTGGTGGCGTAGCCGATGACCGCCGTGGCGGTGTTGGCGTTGTCGCCATTGACGATCACCTGGACGGGCGCCGTGCCGCCGGTCGTGACCGTCCGTCCGAAGCCTTCGGGAATCACGAGGACCGCGCGCGCGTCGTTGCGGTCCAGCAGCCGTTCGGCCTCCGCCCCGCTATGGACGGCCGCGACGAAGTCGAAGTATCCGGAGTTCACGAATGCCGAGACGAGGGATCGGCTCTCGGGGCTGGCGTCACGGTCCTCGACGGCGAGCGCCACGTGGCGCACGTCGAAGTTGAGGGCGTACCCGAAGACGAGCAGGAACAGCGCCGGGACGAACGCCATGATCAGCAGCGTGCGGCGGTCGCGCCGGATCTGCCGGAGCTCCTTGCGCGTCACGGCCAGGATGGTCCTCATGCGGCCGCTCCGCCGGACGGCCGGGCGTTCTGCGCCTTGTCCACGACGTCGAGGAAGACGTCCTCGAGAGACGGTGGGACGACGTCGATCGTCTCGACGGTGATGCCCTGCGCGCGCAACCGGGTCCGAACCTCCTCGATGCTGAGCGCCCGCGTCCTGAGGACGGCATGCACCGCCGTGCCGAACAGCGAGGTCTTCTCGACCTCCGGCATCGCGTCGAGCGCCGACATGGCGGCCACGGGCTGCTCCGCGCGCACTTCGATGATCGGGCGGCCGGCGAAGATGGACTTGACGTCGTCAACCGACCCGATCGCGGCCAGCCGTCCACCGTGGATCAGCGCCACGCGATGACAGCGCTCGGCTTCGTCGAGATAGTGCGTCGTGACGAGGACCGTGACGCCGTCGGCCGAGAGCGTGTCGATCAGCCGCCAGAACTGCCGGCGGGACAACGGGTCCACGCCGCCGGTCGGCTCGTCGAGAAACAGGATCGGCGGCTCGTGGAGGACGGCGCAGCCGAGCGCCAGCCGCTGCCGCCAGCCGCCGGAGAGATCGCGCGCCAGGGTGTGCTCGCGGCCGCGCAGGCCCGCCATGTCGAGCACGAATTCGCGCCGGCGCGCGAGGCGCGCGCGATCCAGCCCGTAGAGGCCTGCCCAGAACGTGATGTTCTGATCCACCGTCAGCAGCTCGTACAGCGAGAAGCGCTGCGACATGTAGCCGATGCGGCGTTTGACGCCTTCGGGGTCGCCGGCCACGTCCACCCCGCCCACCGTCGCGCGGCCGGATGTCGGGCGGAGCAGGCCGCACAGCATGCGGATGGTCGTGGACTTGCCCGCACCGTTGCTGCCCAGGAAGCCGAAGATCTCCCCCTGGCGCACGGTGAACGACACGTCGTCCACGGCGGTGAACGCGCCGAACTTGCGGGAGAGCCGGTCGACCTCAATGGCATTCATTTTTTGGTGGGTTCGCCAATCGCGCGCGCGAGGCGGGCCTCGGCCAGGCGGAAAGCGGCGACGGCGCGCGTGCGATCGAGCTCCGCCTGGAGGACGGCGACTTCGGCGTCGAGGACGTCGGTGCTGGTGGCCACGCCGGCCTGGTAGCGCTCGCCGAGCACACGCCTGGCTTCCACCGCCGCATCGATGCCTTCCCGGGCCGCCTCGATGGCGGCGCGGGAGGATTCCACGTCGAGGCGCCTGGCCTCGATCTCGAACGTGACCTGCCGGTCGAACTCCGTGATCCGCGCCGACAGTGCGCGTGCCGAGGCTGCGGCCTCGGCCCGCTCGGCGGCGCGGCGGCCGCCGTCCCACAGGGTCCAGGAGACGTTCACCGACGCGTCCCAGGAATCCTCCCACCGGTCGGCCCGGGGGAAGATCCGCGGATTCGGCCGGGCGTAGTCGTAGCCGCCACCAATGAAGATCTGAGGCCGTCCCGTCGCGTGGATGGCGATCTCCCGCTCGCGCGCCGCCGTCAGCCGCTGGTCGAGCGCGCGGCGCTCGGGCCGGGAAACCGGGGCAGCCACCTTTTCCGCGCTGGCCTCTTCTGTGGAAACGGTGGCTGCTCCTTTTTCCACGGGCAGGATCGGACCGCCGTCGCCGCCGATCAGGCGCCGCAAGTCGGCTTCGGCGGTTTGACGCGCGGCAGCCGCCTCGATCGACGCGACACGCTGCCGCGAGCGCTGGGCCTGTGCCGACAGGAGCTCGTGCGGAGAGATCAGGCCCTGGTCCAGGCGCGTTTTCAGGTCCCCGACATGCGCATCGAGGCTGGTCAGCGAACCACCGAGCACGCGCTCGGTGTCGCGCGCCGTCACGAGCGCCCAGAAGGCCCGGGTGATCTCGAGCACCAGGTCCGCTCTCGCCGCGGCCAGGTCCTCACCGGCCGCCTGCCGCTCGGCGAGGGCGGCACGCTGCAGCGCGTCGGCACGGCCGGCCGTGTAGATCGGCCACTGGAGGTCGATCCGGGAACGGTAGTTGTCAGGCACGTCCGGGTACAACACGCGCGGCGGCTGGCCGGGCGCGACGATCGAATACTCCTCCACGTGGTTCGTGCGCGTATAGCCCGCCTGCGCGGAGACGATCGGACGCGTCGCCGCCGCACGCCCGGCCACGGTCGCGTCCGCACCCGCTTCCCGCGCCTGCAGCTCCGCGAGGCGCGCGCTGTGCGCCAGTCCGCGCGCGATGGCCGCCTCGAGCGTCAGTGACTCCTGCGCGAGCACGGAAATGCCGAGGCATCCGATTCCGGCCAGGCCTCCGATGATGATCCGCCGAACGCGTCCCGTCATTGGCATCCTCACTTCGCACTCAACATTTCGATGAAGACGTCCTCGAGCGTCGGCATAATCGGTCGGACGCTCACGACCTCGAGCTGCTCGCGTGACAGCGCCGCGCGGAGACCCTGCTCGACGTCGCCCTGATGCCCGGGCGCCACGGTCACGTGCGCGCGGCCGCCGAACCCCTGCGCGTCGCTCACGCCAGGCGCCGCGAGCAGCGCGTCGAGCGGCGGACGGTCGGTGTCGGTGACGACCTCGAACAGCCGTCCGGTAAACGCGCCCTGCAGGGCGGCCGGGGCATCGATCGCCAGAACGGCCCCCTCGTGCAGCAGCAGCACGCGGGTGCAGCGTTCGGCTTCGTCGAGATACGGCGTCGCCATGACGACGGTGAGTCCGCGCGACAGGAATTCCGACAGCAGCTTCCAGAACTCACGCCGCGCGACAGGATCCACGCCCGTCGTCGGCTCGTCGAGGAGGAGCATCTCCGGCTCGTGCACCAGCGTGCACGCCAGGGCGAGCTTCTGCTTCATGCCGCCGGAGAGCCGGTCGGCCCGGCGCGACCGGAACGGCGTCAGCTGCGTCATGTCGAGCAGCTGCTCCCGCGCCGCGCGGTAGTCGCGCACGCCGTGGATCTCGGCGAAAAAGGCCACGTTCTCGTCGATCGTCAGATCGCCATAGAGCGAGAAGCGCTGCGAGAGATACCCGACCGCGCCGGTGATCCGGCCGTGCTCACGGACCGGGTCGTGCCCCATGACGCGCACCTCCCCGCTGTCGGCGCGCAGAAGACCGCACGCCATCCGGATCGCCGTCGTCTTGCCCGCGCCGTCCGGCCCGATGATCCCGAACATCTCCCCGCGCGCGACGGCGAACGAGGCCCCCGCCAGCGCCTTGACGGCGCCGTAGGTCTTGGTAACCCGGGTGAATTCAAGTGCCTGCATGTGTCTGCATTAATCAATGCGCCGGGGCCCCACCCCCGGCGCCTGCCAGCGCTCGCTTTGCTCGCGCCGATGGCTTGGGCAACGGGCTGCTCTCACAAAGTTGCCGTCATTTATCAATGCGGCTGGGGCCCCACCCCCAGCCGCTCTCGCTCGCGGGCGCCCAAAAGCGGCGCTACCCTCCGGCCGCTCGCTCGGGCCGCAGGCGCT
>JBBECO010000057.1:2087-6342 GCA_040881785.1 Vicinamibacterales bacterium | reverse complement strand
CTCAGACGCTACCATCGCACCGCCCTGGCGCAGCTGACACGCTCCCTCACGCGGCTCAACGCGACCGCGATGGTGGCCGGCACCATCATCGGCGCCTCGATCTTCGTCCAGCCGTCCGAGATCGCCCGGCACCTCGATACGCCCGCGACGATCATGCTCGCCTGGGCCGCGTGCGGCATCCTCACCCTTTTCGGCGCGTTCGTCTGCGCGGAGCTCGCCTCCGCCTTCCCGCAAACCGGCGGGGTCTACGTCTTCATGCGGGAGACCTTCTCGCCGCTGGCCGGGTTCCTGTGGGGCTGGGCGATGTTCTGGAGCGTGCACTCCGGCATCATCGCGGCCATCGCGGTCGTATTCGGCCGATATGCAGGGGTCTTCCTGCCTGCCGATCTCCAGGGAGACGCGGCAACCCGGATGCTCGCGGTCGGCGTGATCCTGGCGCTGTCGGCGGTGAATTACGTCGGCGTGCGCGCCGGGAGCCGCCTGCAGACGGGACTCACGATCGTAAAGGTGGCGGCGATTGCCGCGCTGGTGGTGGCGGGCTTCAGCGTCGCGGCGCCTCCCATGCAGACGCTCGCGCCCGTGGACGGCGGCGGCCTCACACCCTTCATCCTCGCCATGGTCGCCGGCCTCTTCGCCTTCGGCGGCTGGCACATGGTCACCTACACGGCCGGCGAGACGGTGCTCCCCACGCGGACCATCCCGGTCGCGCTGGTCGTCGGGGTCTTCATCGTCACGGCCTGCTACATCGCCCTCAACGTCGTCTACATGCGCCTGCTGCCGCTCGACGTCATACGATCGTCGACGCGGATCGCGGCCGACGCCGCGGACGTGATCTTCGGCCGCGGCGGCGCGCAGCTGCTGTCAGTGCTCGTGATCCTCTCGGCCGCCGGCTCGCTGACCGGCATCATCCTCACCGGGCCCCGGATGTATTTCTCGATGGCGCAGGACGGCCTGGCACCGCGTCTGCTCTCATACGTCCATCCCACCTTCCAGACGCCGGCGCGCGCGATCGCCGCGCAGGCAGTCTGGGCCAGCGTGCTGGCCGCCACGGGCGCCTATCGTCAGCTTTTCACGCGCGTGATCTACACGGAGTGGCTGTTCTTCGCGATGCTCGGCATCGGCCTCTTCGTGCTGCGGCGCCGGCCGGGATACGACCCGCCCTATCGCGCCTGGGGCTTCCCGGTCGTCCCGGTGATCTTCATCGTCGTGTCGCTCGGCATCGTGCTCCATCAGTTCGTCGTCGATCCGATGGAGGCGGCAGTCGGACTCGGCCTGGTGGCACTCGGCGCGCCGGTCTACTACTATCTGCGGCATGCGAATCGTCGACTTTCATAATCACTACTACCCGCCCGAATACGTCGACGCGCTGCGCACGTCGAAATCCGCGGTCAAGGTGACGTACGACGAGGACGGGAACCCGTGCGTCCACTACCCGGGCGACTACAACATCCTCGTCCCCGGGCACCGCGACATCGACTACCGCGAACAGGTGCTGATCGATCACGGTGTCGATACCCAGGTGCTGACGTTCACGACGCCCGGCGTCCACGTCGAGACGCCCGCGCTGGCGGTGGAGCTCGCCACGCAGATCAACAATGCGTTCGCCAAGGTCGTGCGCAGGAAGAAGGGACGATTCTCGTCGCTCGCCACGCTGCCGCTGAACGATCCGGCCGCCTCGGTGAAAGAGCTCGAGCGTGCGATCAAGGACCTGGGGATGCCGGGCGCGATGGTGTTCAGCAACGTCAACCACGTCGCGCTGGCCGACGAGGCCTTCGCGCCGCTGTGGAAGAAGGCCGACGAGCTCGGGGCCGTCATCTACATCCATCCGACGGATCCCGCCGGCGTCGAGGCTATGCTGGACTACTGGCTGATGCCGCTCGTCGGCTTCCTGATGGATACGACGCTTGCCGCCGCCAGACTCGTCTTCAGCGGCGTCGTCGAACGCCACCCGCGGATCCGGTGGGTGTTGACGCACATGGGCGGCGCGACACCCTACCTCGCCGAGCGTTTCGACCGCGGATATCGCGCCTTTGCGGACTGCCGGACGCACATCAGCAAGCCGCCCACCGAATACCTGAAGGACTTCTACTACGACACCGTCAACTTCAACCCTGACGCCGTGACGTTCGCGATCAGCTTTGCGGGGATCGATCACATCCTCGCCGGCAGCGACTATCCGCACCAGATCGGCAGCATCCCGCTGATGCTGGAGACGATCGAGAAGCTGGAACTGGATGCCGCGTCCAGGGAAAAAATCCTCGGCGGCAACGCCGTGCGCCTGCTGGGTCTATGAACGTTTGAGATGTGGGTCGGGGGCTGAGATTATGGTCTCAACCCCCGACGAGCCTTGGCCGCGGGCGAAATTGCCGCCCGGGATCGGGGATGCGGCCGGCCTGTATGGCTGACGAGGGGATGTCAGCCGGTCGGCACCGGTGGGTGTAACTGATCCTGTTGGCCTACGCGACGGCCAGGTTCTGCTGACTCCATTTCACGCTTGTCAGACGCGTGGGCCGCGCCCCGTCCGTCCGGATGAACGCGCCGTCGCGCGTCTGCGAAAGGAACTTGGCGTCAACCAGCGCGCCGAGCAATGCGTTACAGACGTCGCGCTCGAGGCCCCACAGGCGCTGCGCCTGTGCCGCCGTCAGTCGAAGCCCAGGCATCTCCACGAACTCGCCCTGGATCCGCTGAAGCACGTCGTCGATACGCATCTGGTCCCTCCCTTGGGTCATTCCAAAGCCTCGGTCTCACTAATCAAGTCTGCGTGGAGCCACTTGGAAGCAACACGTGTACCGCCTCAGCCACAGGGCGCAGCCTCACGGAATCTCTTCCCGTAAATTATTGATTCTAAAATTGATGGCTGAATTGATACCGAACGGAAGGGGTGTGGGCCCGGCGAAATTCTGACTCGCCGGTGTACGTCAGAGCATCGCCGGTTGTTGGGTTTCGCTACGTCGCCCGACGGCGGGTTCAGAGCTGCCTGAGCGCGGTGACGACCGGCATCCGCGCGGCCTTCCAGGCCGGCAGCAACCCGCCGAGGAGCCCCATGAGCGTCGCGTACACCATCGCCTGCGCGAGCAGGGCCGGTGTGACCGCGAACGCGAACGCCACCTGGCTGAACGACTGCCAGTTCATCGTCGCGGTCTGATAGCCGTCGAAGGCCAGATACGCCGCGAGGCTGCCGATCACCCCGCCGATGAGACTGAGAATGACGGCCTCGACGAGCACCGAGATCACGACCGGCAGACTCTGGAAGCCGAGCGCCCGCAGTGTGGCGATCTCGCGCGTACGACTCGCCACGGCGTTGTACATGGTGTTGACGGCCCCGAAGATGGCGCCGACGCCCATGAGCCCCGCGATGATGAAGCCGACGGTGCGGATGATGGTCTGCAGCACGCGTGACTGCTCGGCGTAATAGTCCTGTTCCCTGAGCACGGTCACCCGCAGCCTGGGATCGGCCGTCATGGCGTCCTTGACCGCCTGGAAGCTGTCCACCGATTCGAGCCGCGCGTAGACCGACTGGTAGCTGTTGCCGCGTCGATACGCAGGCTGAAGGACCCGTGCGTCGCACCACAGCTCCGACTCGGCGACCGACCCGTTCGCGTCGAAGATGCCGACCACCTGCCAGGTGTTCTCGCCCCAGCGCACGCCTGAGCCGACCGACAGGTTCGCGAACTGCCGCGAGGCTGCGCGCCCGACGACGATCTCGTTCCGGCCCGACTCGAACATCCGTCCCTCGACGATTGTGACTTCAGGACGGACCTCGAGCACACGTGGCGACACGCCACGCAGCGGGACGTTGGCGTCGGTCCCCGTCGCGGCCAGCGGATGGCTGACGACGACGAACAGCTCGGCGGAGGCCACCGGGCCGTTCGGACCTTTCAGAATGCCGGCGGTATCCATGATCAGCCGGGCGTCCTCGCCGGAGAAACCGCTGGTCATCTCCGTGTCGCTGCCGGTCCGCATCACGAGGATCCGCTCCGGGTCCCCGGCTTTGGTCATCGCCGCCCGGAAGCCCTCCGCGATCGACAGGACGGACACGAACACGACGACAACGCCGGCGATGCCGATGATCGCGACGGCGGACGATCCCGCGCGCTCGCGGATCGACCGGAGGTTGACGCCGGTGACGGCCATGATCTGGGACAGCATTCGATCAGCTCCTGCGCAAGGCATCCACGATCTTGAGACGACCGGCCTGCAGGGCCGGGATCAGGCCCGAGAGCAGACCGAGCATGAGCACCAGTCCGATGCCGAA
>JBBECO010000057.1:0-1987 GCA_040881785.1 Vicinamibacterales bacterium | reverse complement strand
GCAAAGACCTTCTCGGTGGCGGTCTTGGTCTCGGCCGGCGAGTTCGCGAAGAGCGCGTCCATCCGCTGGGCGACCGACTCGGCGCGCGCCGGATCCTCGACCTTGACGATGTACCAGCCAACCTGGTCGCGGCCGTAGTTTCCGGCGATGGTCTCGTTGAGATAGTTGTAATGAAAGAGAAACATCGTCTTGTCGGTGCCCGCGATGGGGGAATCGTAGATGCCGTCGATCGTGAACTCCCACGGCGCGTCGCCGGGCGTGCGATAGATCGTGCCCTGCAGGGGCACGCGGTCGCCGACCTTCCAGCCGAATCGCTCGGCGGTATCCACACCGACGACGGCGCCCGTGCGGTTGGCGAACCAGGCCTTCTTCTGGTCCTCCGGAAGGGTCAATTCGGGATACATCGCCAGGTAGCTCTCGGGATCCACGGCGAACTGCGCGAAGAAGTTGCTCGGCTCCTGGTAGATGCCGCCGAACCAGTTGGCGTGGGTGATCGCGGTGACCCCTTCGACTGCGCGAATGCGCTCGAGGTAGCTCATGGGCAACGGCTGGATGAACGACACCTTGTGGATCGTCATCAGGCGGTCGGCCCCCGCCACGTCGATGCCCATGCTGAAGGCAGCCTTGAGGGCCATCAAGACGCCAAACAGCACGAAGGCGATGAAGATCGAGAGCGTCGTGAAGATCGTGCGGATCTTCCGGCGCGTCAGGTTGCGCCAGAGGAGCGGCAGGTTCTTCATGCCACCGCCTCCGTCACGAGCTGTCCCTTCTCGAGAAACAGCGTGCGCGTCGCGCGCGCGGCGGCGTGCGGATCGTGCGTCACCATCACGATGGTCTTGCCGTGCTCGCGGTTCAGCGTCTGCAACAGGTCGAGGATCTCGTCTCCGGATTTCCGGTCCAGATCGCCCGTCGGCTCGTCGCACAGCAGGAGCGTCGGATCCGTCACGATGGCGCGGGCGATGCCGACGCGCTGTTCCTGTCCGCCGGAGAGCTGCCGGGGATAGTGATTGGCGCGATCGGAGAGGCCGACGACCGACAGCGCCACCTGCACGCGCTTCCGGCGGTCCGCCTTCCCAAGCTTCGTGAGCAGCAGTGGAAGCTCCACGTTTCTGGCGGCGCTCAGGACGGGCAGCAGGTTGTAGAGCTGAAACACGAACCCGATGTGCCGCGCGCGCCAGGCCGACAGCCGGCTCCCGGACATGTTGTCGATCCGGTCGCCGCCCACGGTGATCGATCCCTCGCTCGGCGTGTCGAGCCCCCCCATCAGGTTCAGCAGCGTGGTCTTGCCGGAGCCGCTCGGCCCCATGAGCGCGAGAAAGTCGCCCGACGGGATCTCGAGATCCACGCCCTGCAGCACGTCGATGCGCTCGCCGCCGCGGTGATAGACCTTGTGAAGACCATGGATGCTGACGAGTGCGTTGCTCATATCTGCTTCAACCTCACGACGCGATTTTCACGCGGTCGCCGTCCTTCAGCGTCTCGGGCCCTTCGACGACGACGCGCTCGCCGGCGCTGAGGCCCGACAGGATCTCTACCTGGCCGCTGTTCTCGAGGCCCGCGCGGACCGCCCGACGCTCGACGCGGTCGTCCTTGACGACGAACACCACCGTGCGGCTGTCGATCGTCTTGACGGCGGCTTTCGGCACGGTGACGCGTGGTGCCGCCGCGGCGGTCTGACCGGGCTCATCCTCGCGCAGGAACGACACCTTCACGCCCATATCGGGGAGGATCTTCGGATCGAGCGCTTCGAATGCGATCCGGACCCGGACGGTGGCCTTCTGCCGGTCGGCCGAGGGGACGGTCGTGATCACGTGCGCCGGAATCCGCCACTCGGGATAGGCATCGAGGACCGCCTCGACGCGCTGCGCCGGGCGCACCCGGTTGATGAAGCTCTCGTTGACGTCCACTTCGATCTCGAGCGACGACATGTCTACGATGGTGCCGATGCCGGTCCGCGTGAACCCGCCGCCGGCCGAAACCGGCGAGA
>JBBECO010000056.1:3330-6388 GCA_040881785.1 Vicinamibacterales bacterium | reverse complement strand
TCCCCTACACGCTCTCTCGCTCGCCGCTGCGCCGGCTCGCTCCGTTCGCGTGGGCTCATTCGCCAGCGCTCATTCGCATCGCAATTTGTGAGATGCCTTCTGATCATTTTCAGGCCGGACGTAGCCGGTCAGAACCTGACCGCCATCCCCGTGGCGAGTGTCACGCGCCCCACCGTGTTTCCCGCGACGCGCTCTTCCCGCGCGTAGGCGGTCCCGAGAGTCAGGTCGAGCCGGTCCGTCAGCTGCCACACCGCGTCGGCACCGATCGTCTTCGCATCGAGCAGCGCCACGTCGCCGATGTCGCGAAGCTCTTCGCGGGTGGACCCCTGCCCGTATCGAGACGCACCTGGCGGCCGATATGCCCCCGCTCTATGTCGACCGTGACCGGATCATCCAGGCCGTCGTGAACCTGCTCTCGAACGCGATGAAGTTTGCGCCCCACGATTCGACGGTGCTCGCGAGCGCGAAGGCGCTGCAGGCGCCGGCGCGTGTCGAAATCTCCGTGAGCGACCAGGGCTGCGGGATCCCGGCGGCGAAGCTCGCGCAGCTCTTTCAGAAATTTTCTCAGCTGCACGCGGGCGGCCCGGCGCAGCGTCGCGGCACCGGCCTGGGGCTCGCCATCACCCGCGCGATTGTCGAACAGCACCAGGGACAGGTCCACGTCGTGGAATCCTCGCCGGCAGGCACCACCTTTCGGATCGTCCTGCCCATCGTCATTCCTGAATGACGGACGCCCAGGGCGGCGACGCGGGCCCGAGGATCCTCAGGGCGATCGCGATCGGGCTGATCGTCGGGGCCGGGATCCTCTCGGTCCTCTCCACGCGTCTCCTCATCCGCCAGCTCGATCAACAGTCGGTCGCGCGCCACCACATGACGCTCATCGTCCGGCTGCTGTCGGCGCTGACGGATGCCGAGACGGCCGCGCGCGGATACGTCATCACCGGGGATGCGGATTTCCTCGAGCCGATGCACGCGGGCCTGCCGATCGTGATGGAGCAGCTCGACGCGATGGAGGCCGGTCCCGAACTGCAGAGCATTCCCGCGCAGCTCTCGCGACTGCGAGTCCTCGTCGAGCGGAAGATCGACTTCCTGCAGGTCACCGTGCGCGCGCGGCAGGAACAGGGCTTCGAACACGCCGTCACGATGATCCGGACCGGCGAGGGGAAGGCCACGATGGACGCCATCCACAGCGAGGCGGCCGTGCTGCAGGACGTCTATCAACGCGCCCTCGACGCGCAGATCCTCGAGTCGAAGCGCCAGGCGCGCTCGACAACGTGGACGGTGGCGGCCAGCAGCGTGCTCGCCCTGCTCTTCGGCGCGGCCGCGGCCCGGATGACCTCCCGCGACGCCGCGCGGCGGTGGCAGGCCGAGGCGGCGCTGGCGGCGGAGCGCGACCGCCTGTCGGCCATCATCGCGGCGGTTCCCTACGGCCTGGTCCTGTTCGATCCCGAGGCGAACATCACACTGCGAAACCAGGCCGACGACGATCTGCTGCAACTCGACGGAAACCTGCCCGTGGTCCACGCGCGGCGTGCTGCGTACCGGATGTTTCGGACGGACGGACGGGAACTGTCGCCGCCCGAATGGCCGACCCGGCGGGCGGTGGCAGGCAAGGTATCGGTCAACGAGGAGCTCCTCATTGCCAGACCGGACGGCACGACCGTCCCGATGATCGTGAGCGCCGCACCGATCCGCTCGTCGGACGGCAGCCTCCTGGGCGCGGTCGCCGGGTTCCAGGACATCACGCATCTGCACGAAGTGGGCAGGATGAAGAATGAGTTCGTGTCCACCGTCAGTCACGAGCTGCGGACGCCGCTCACCTCCATTCGCGGCTCGCTGCAACTGGTGCTGGACGAGAAGGCGTCGTGCAGCGAAGGCGCACACGAGCTCCTGGACATTGCGCTGACGAACACCGAGCGCCTGATCCGCCTGATCAACGACATCCTGGATATCGCGAAGATCGACTCGGGACGGCTGGTGCTGCGGCGCCAGGCGGTCTCGCCGGAGGACCTGGTGCGCCAGGCCGTGTCGAGCCTTCGGCATGGGCTGGCGGACCAGTCGTCACAGATTGACGTGCGGCTCGAACCCGATCTGCCTCAGCTGGAGGTCGATCCGGACCGGCTCGTCCAGAGCCTCGTGAACCTCCTCTCGAATGCCGTCAAGTTCTCTCCGCCCAGCGAGCCCGTGCGCATCGCGGTCGGGCGGCGCGAAGGCGCCGTCCGGTTCGCGGTCACCGACCGGGGCCCCGGGATTCCGGCCGACAAGATGCACCTCCTGTTCGGCCGGTTCCAGCAGCTCGAACCGAACACCATCCGCCGCGCGCAGGGCACCGGCCTGGGACTCGCGATCACGAAAGCGATCGTCGAGGAGCACGGCGGGCGCGTGGAAGTGCATTCTTCGGCGGGCGAGGGCTCGACATTTATTGTCGTGATCCCGGTCACCCCGTCTCTCCCCTAGCCCGTCCGTCCCGAACGGAGGTCACCCGGCGTCACCCGATGCGGACGCATGGCCGGTTCCTTGCTGTCATTTCACTGGAAATTCGCGGGTACGCGAATTGATGTAGAGCCTATCGGTCGCGCGTAATCAAACGGGGTGCGTTAACTCAGGCAGGCGCTGGCATCGCCGCATCCCGTCGTAGTTTGGCTGATTTCGCGCGGCCATTCGTGTCTCTGGTCGAAGACCGGCGGCACCTGGGGGAAGACATGCAGAACTCTCTTGGTCGACTCTTCGCCATCGTCGCACTGATCGCCGGGCTCTCGGGCTGCGCGCTCGCCGTGCGTCAGACGCAGGTCGCCGACCTGAAATACAACCCCGGCCGCTACTACGACAAGACGGTCGCCATCGAAGGCGTCGTCACCAGTTCCTGGGGTCTGCCGCTGGTGCCGTACAAGTTCTACAAGGTGGACGACGGCACGGGCGAAGTCACGGTGCTGTCGCAGCACGGTCGCACGCCGACGAAGGGCGCGCGCGTGCGTGTCAAGGGGAAGGTCAGTGACGTCGCGTCGTTCGGCGGGCAGTCGCTCGGCCTGCACCTGCGCGAATCGGACCTGGACTTCAA
>JBBECO010000056.1:0-3230 GCA_040881785.1 Vicinamibacterales bacterium | reverse complement strand
TCAGCGGATGATCCGCCCGTACTCCGAGCTCTTCGCAATCCGGTTGAAGTATTCGAACGCCGCCTGTGACGCCGCACGAATCGCGGCGACGCCGGCGGCGTTGCTCTGAAGGAACGTCGTCGTCGCGACGAACACGTACGGACGATCCGCCAGATACACGATCCCCGCATCGGCCGCCACGCCTTCGAGCGTGCCGGTCTTGTTCGCGACCGGCACGTTCCCGGGCACGCCGTCGCGCAGGGCACTGGTCTTCGGCTTGCGGAGAATCTCGATGATGGCGTCGCTGCTCGCCCTGGTGAGCCCCTCGCTCCGATACATCGCCGTCAACAGCCGCGCGAGGTCGTTCGGCGTGCCGACGTTCTCGTCGCCCCGGCGCGCGGCCTCCGCGTCGATCATCTTGCGCCGCAGCAACAGGGTCTTCATGCCGAGCGCGTTCATGCGGCGCGTCACGTTCTCCATCCCGACCGCGTCAATGAGCAGGTTGGTGGCCGTGTTGTCGCTCAGCACGACCATCAGGATCGCGTAGTCCCGCAGCGGCATCGCGGGCGCCGTGAGCTGCGTGAGCACACCCGACCCTCCAACCACGTGACGGCGCTCGAGCGGGCGGACCTCGTCGAGATTCAGCCGCCCTTCATCGGCCTGCTTGAACAGCTCGTAGAGGATGGCGAGCTTGATCGTCGAGGCGAGCGGAAAGATCTCGTCGGGCAGCCGCTCGAACCGCTCGCCCGACTGGAGGTCCACGACGACGTAGCCCATGACGCCGTCGAGGCCGGCGACAGCCGTCTCGAGCTGCGCGGCGGTTCTGGCGCGCAGCTCGATGCGTTTGGCGGCGTCAGGCGCCTGGGCCGCCACGACGAGGCCCGCGAGCAGCGACAGCACGAGTGTCTGCATCATGTGGTGATCTTCAGAACCACGGCCGTCATGTCGTCGTTCGGGGGGGCGCCGGCGCGCCACTCCTCTACCGCCGCCACGATCGCCTCGACGATCTTCGCCGCCGGCAGGTGCACCGACGCCTTCACGACCTCCATGAGCCGCTCGGAAGTGAATTCCTCTCCCGCGTCGTTCATCGCTTCCGACACGCCGTCGGAGTAGAACACGAAGACGTCCCCCTGGTGGAGCGCGAGCGTGATTTCGTCGTAGGTCGTGCCCTGGAACGAGCCGACCGGGACACCGGCGAGCTCGATTTGCGCGCAGACCCCCTCGGACCAGCGGATCGGATACGGCAGGCCGGAATTGGCCATCGTCAGGGTGCGGCGCTTCAGGTCGAACACGGCATAGACCAGCGTGCAGTAGTACTCCTCGAGCTGCCGCTGGTGAAGGATCGTGTTCACCGACGAGAGAATGCCCGCGGGCGTCGACCGGTCCGGCTGGTAGCGGCGCCGGAACGTACGGCCCCGCACGAGCTCCGCGGCAAACGCGCTGTACAGGGCGGCCGGCACCCCCTTGCCCGAGACATCGCCGAGCGTGACGACGAGCGTGTTCGACTCCGGGGACAGGTAGTCGTGGAAGTCGCCGCCGAGCTCCCGCGCGGGATCGAAGGCTGCCGCGGCTTCGACGCCCTTCAGCCGCTTGGGCGGACCGGCCGGCAGCAGCGCCATCTGCACGCGCTGTGCGAAGCGCACCTCCTTCTCGAGACGCTCCTGGTTCGCGCGCAGCACCTCGTACAGGTTGGCGTTTTCGATCGCGACCGCCGCCTGGCTGGCCAGCAAGGTCAGGATCTCGACGTCCCGTTTCGAGAAGGCATCGCGCTGGGGACTTTCGAGGTCGATGACGCCGATGCAGCGGTCCTTGAGCATGAGCGGCAGCGCCAGCTCCGACCGGACGTCGTCGACGATCTTGATGTAACGCGGATCCTGCGAGACGTCCGGCACGAGGACCGGTTCCTTGTGCAGCGCCGCGTAGCCGACCAGTCCCTCGCCGAGGGCGATCCGTGGGATCTCCATCTGCTCGCCGTACTTGACCGCGACCTTGATTTCGAGCTCCGAGTTCTCGTTCAGGAGGAACAGGCCGAAGGTCCGGTACTCGATCAGGCGCTTGGTGAGCTGCGCGATGCGCGTGAGCAGCTCGTCGACGTCGAGGATCGAGGCGACGTCACGGCCGATTTCGGCAAGGGTCTCGAAGGCGTCGGTATCCAGCCGGCTGCGCTCGTACAGCCGCGCGTTGACCAGCGCCACGGCGACGTGCGCGCCGAACTGCCGCACGATGGCCACGTCGGCGGGCGTGAACGCGTCGAGGCTTCGGCTGAGGATATTGAGCGCGCCGATCGGACGCGACTTGTGCAGCAGCGGCACGACGATCTCGGAGTGCATGCCCGGCACGAACTCGACGTAGCGCGGATCCGCCTCGAGATCGTTGACGAGCAGCGGCTGCTCGTTTTCCACCGCCGCCCCGACGAGGCCCTGCCCGAATTTGAGGCGCCGGGGAGGCTCCCCCTCCGGATAGCCGATTGAATACGCGACGCGCAACTCGCCCCGGCGCTCGTCGAGCAGGTAGACCGCAAACGCCTCGAAGGAAATCAGCCGTTTGATGAGCCGGGGGATCTGTTTGAGCAGTTCCTCCAGGTCGAGGACGCCGGTAACCTGTCGCCCGAGATCGAACAGGGTCGTGACGACATCGCGCTCGGAGATGAGCGCGGAGCCCGTGAGGGGGGCTTCGCCTGCTGATGGTGGCTGACTCAAGGCTGGAGTCCGAATTATACTTACAAACCCGCTGATGGACATCTCACTGCCGCTCGACTACACCGCGATTGAGCGGATTCTGCCGCACCGTTATCCCTTCCTGCTCGTGGATCGGATCATCGAGTTCGAGCCCGACAAGCGGATCGTCGGCATCAAGAACGTCACCCTGAACGAACGCTACCTGGCGCACCGCGATGGGGAGCGGCCGGTCCTGCCGCCGACGATCCTGACCGAAGCCGTGGCGCAGGTCGGTGCGATCATGATCCTCGCGAAACCGGAAAACCGCGAGAAGCTGATTTACTTCATGGGCATCGAGAAAGTGCGCTACCGCCGTCCGGTGTATCCCGGCGACCAGGTCGTCATCGAGGCCCTCGTGCGCCGCCTGCGCAGCCGCATGGGCCTTCTGCGCGGCATCGCGCGCGTCGACGGCAAGGTGGTCGTCGAGGGGACGATGACGTTTGCGCTGGGCGGCCCCCGAACCGAAGCTCAGCCACCCGCCTAGTCCCAGTACAAGCGCGTTTGCGGCTCGGCGTGTAAACAAAAAGCTCGAAA
>JBBECO010000055.1:0-6437 GCA_040881785.1 Vicinamibacterales bacterium | reverse complement strand
GCCAAGCTGACGCTGGGAGCCGCCTCGATCACCTTTGCCGACGCGGATCCGGACGTCGATGCGACGGTCAGCGCGACGCCGGTCACCGTCGAGGTCAAAGTACGCATCGCGTCCGGCTCGAACGCGACCCTGACGGTCGAGGCGACCGGTGACCTCGCGTCGGGTGACGACACGATCGCGATCAGCAACCTCACGTGGGTCGCCGGCGGCGCCGCCGCCGGGTTCGCTGCAAACGGCACCGCCAGCACGACCGGGTCCACGGTCGGCACGTTCGCGGGCGGCACCCATAGCGGGACCCAGACCTACCAGCTGGCCAACAGCTGGACGTACGCCACCGGCAGCTACACGGTCACGCTGAATTACACTCTGAGCACGCCATAGCCGATAACCGGGACGCGGCTCTTCCCATGCGATTACCACCAGCGACGATCGTCTTCGCCCTGCTCCTCTGTCCGGCGGCCGCCGCGGCCCAGAGCGATACCGCCACGCTCAACGCGTCGGTCAGCGGGCTTGCCCGGCTGTCGCTGTCGTCGGGCAGCATTACCTTCGCCGACGCCGATCCCGACGCCGTGCCGTTCGTGCCGGCGTCGCCGGCCGCGATTTCGATCACCGCGAAAGCCCGCGCCACGGAAGGGGGTGAGGTGACGCTGACCGTGCTCGCCACCGACGACCTCCGGTCAGGTGTCGATACGATCCCCGCCTCGGCCATCTCGTGGACGGCATCCGGCCCGGGCTTCGTGTCCGGGACCCTCAGCAGCACGGCCGCGCAGCTCGTGGCCTCCTGGCCGGGCTCGGGCGTTTACACCGGGTCGCAGAGCTTCCTGTTTCAGAACCTGTGGACCCATCCCACCGGCACCTACACGGTGACGGTGGTGTTCACCTTGAGCGCGTCGTGACCCTCACCACTCGTGTCCTGCTCGCCGTCGTTGCGGGCGTACTGCTCGTGCCAGCCGCCGCCGAGGCACAGCGTCTCACGCTCACGCTGAATCCCCAGGTGATCACGTTCCCGCAGGCCGATCCCGACACCGACCCTGTCATCATGGCGGCGCCGGTGGAGATTTCCTATCGCGTCCAGGGGAACGCCGCCGGCAGCTGGGTGCTGACCGTGCTGGCCAGCGGGGATCTGTCATCCGGCGGAGCCACCATCGATATCTCCAACGTCACCTGGATCGCGACGCCCGCACCACCCTTTCAGAACGGTACACTGAGTCGGACCGTCGAGCAGACGCTGGCGTCCGGGACTGGTAACGTCAACCCCGCGAAAACCGGATCGCTCACTTTCAGACTGGCCAACGCATGGACCTACACCGCCGGCACGTACACGCAGACCGTCGTCTTCACACTGAGCACGCCATAGCAGCCCGTGGTGAAAGTCCAGCTGCATTCGACGGGCGATGCATCCCCGGAGGCTGCGTTGCTCCTTCTTCAAATACGCTCAGTATTCTCTGTCGTCGCGCCTTGCCTCCGGGGCGCCTCGCCCGTCTCGGTGCGACGCTGGACTTTCACCACGGGCTGCTAGCCGCGGTGGCCGCGCTGCTGCTGCTGGCCGTCCCGGTCGCCGCGCAGCAGGTGTCGGTCGAAGTGTCCCCGTTGCGGGTGGAGCTCGGGGCCGGCCCCGGCAGCACGACGACACAGGCGGTCACGCTGACCAATGTCGGTACCGACCCGGTGCGCGTTCGGGGCACCCTGACCGACTGGGATCTCTCGCGAGACGGCGCGCCCCAGTTCGAGGGGGCCGCCGCGCATGGCCCGTTCTCGGCGACGGCCTGGGTCCGCATCGCGCCCCCCGAACAGGTCATCGAGCCGGGCAAGCAGGCCACCGTGCGGTTCAGCCTGAGTGTCCCCCCGGATGCGGCGCCGGGCGGCTATCGCACCGGGATTCTCTTCGACCTCGCGCCGGCGACGGCCGATCCGGCAGCGCGCACGCGGGCGGTGACCTTCAAGAGCCGCATCGCGACGCTGATCTACGTGAACATCGGTCAGCCGCCGCTCGCGGCCGATCTCGTCGATCTCACCGTCCGGAGCGTCGGGCCGCAGATCCAGGTGGTCGCGACGCTGAAGAACACGAGCCGCCGTTCGACACGCACCAGGGGGACGCTGCTCATCTACGACCAGTCGGGCAAGGTCGTGCGGGAGCTGCCGGTGCCCGACGCGCCCCTCCTGCCCGAAAGCGAGCGCGAGATCGTCGTCACGCCCGTGGACCCCGAGAAGAAGCTGACGCTGCCCCCCGGGGAGTACCGCGTCGAGATCAGGATCGACCTCGGCCTGACCGCGCTCCTCGTCGGCGAGACGACGCTGAAGGTTCCGGGGTAAGGGGGATGCGCCCGGTCCTGCCGGGGCTCGCCATCGGCTTCGCCGCCGTGATGGCCACGTCGGCCTACGCGCAGCAGGGGTCGTTCCAGATCTCCGGCACCGCGCAGGCCCTCACCGGCGACCCGTCCCGGATCGCGGGGCAACCCCGCCTGGAGCCGGACGTCGGCATTTCCTGGCTGCAGCCGGGCGACCGCGTGGGGGTCTTCCAGCTCGAGCTCCGCGGCACCACGCGTCAGGAGCGGTTCCATCCCGGCCGGGTGTTTCTCGGTGTCCGCGAGCTGAAATCGCGCGGCGTCACCTGGGCATTTGGCGCCGGCGACACGTATTTCACCCCCGCCATCGGCGAGTACAAGTTCTCGAACCTCTTCACGCCGGCCGTCACCTTCAGCGGCCTGTCGGTCTCCGCCAGGACGGAGAGGAGCAGCCTTTCGGCCGTGGCCGGCCGCGCCACCGCCTGGCGCAACATCTTCGGCAGCGATCCGCAGACACTGGGCCAGAGCCTCGCCAGCCTTCGCGCCACGCACCAGCCGGCGCAGCCGATCGAGCTGTCCGTCCGCGCGTCGCGCATCCGCACGTCAAACCTGAAAGAGTTCGCGTATTCGATCGCCGCGAGCGACCAGGCCGGCGGCGGCGTGCGGCTCTGGCTCTCCCCCTCCGTGCAGGTGGCCGCCGACGTGAGCGCTGTGCGGTACCGGCGCGCGGGCACCACCGCGCGCGAGCGCGACGTCTCGGCGGTCGTGGGCCTCAACTGGCTGCACCGCCGCGGCTGGATGCAGATCAACGCGTCCCGGTTCTCGCCGGGAGACTTTCCCACCCTGAACACGCCGCTCCCGGATCGCGCGTCGGCCTTCGCCGCGGGGGACTACGAGCTGCTGCCGCGGCTGAGGATCTTCGCGGGCTGGCAGGCGTTCACGAGCAACCTGGATCCCGACGCCGCGCGCCGCCAGCCCCAACCCCGTCCCGAGACCGACGGCACGCGGCAGTTCGGCGGTCTGCGAATGCGCCTGACCGGACGATCGTCGCTGACGCTGCGCGCCGAAGGTGGCGATCGGCGCGCGCGCCCGCTGCTGACCGGCAGCCGGTCGGATAGCGACACCGGCGCATGGGCCGCCGAGTGGTACGGGGCGACCGGCCCACTGACGACGACCGCCCGGTACTCGCACCGGAAAAACGTGGATCGCCTGAACGGCGCCGGCTCGTACAGCCAGGACGATGCGTCCGCGCAGATCTTCGCGGACCTGACGCGCTCGACCCAGGTCTTCGCGTCAGCGCTCGCCACGCGGACCGCCCTGTCCGGCGGCGGCAACACCTACTGGCAGTTCAGCGGCGGCGGCCAGACGCGCGTCAACAGGGACCTCTGGCTCCGGACCGAGGCCACCGTCGCGCGCAACGTGGACCTGGCGACCCAGAGCTACGTGCCGCGGGAATCGATCAGCCTCGGGGTGAACGGTCAGCTGACGCGGCATACCACCGTCGCGCTCAACGTATACGTGGATCGCGCGCCGATGCGGTTCCTGACGGGCAGCCCGTGGACGACCCGTTCGATGCTGCGCGTCACGCGCACGATGCCCACCGGGTCCGCCTACGTGCCCGGAGCCGCCGGCCTCGCGGGGTCCGGCGGACGCAGGGCCACAGGTTCGGTGTTCGGCTCGGTGTATGCCGACTGGAATGCCAGCGGCACATTCGACGAGGGAGACGAACTGCTCGGGGGGATTCCCGTCAGGATCGGCACAGGCCACAGCTCGGCGACAGGCGCTGATGGCCAGTTCGCCTTCCTGAACGTGCCGGTCGGCAGACCCGAGGTGGGGCTCGACACCGGGGCGCTGCCGGTTGATTTCGCGCCGCCGGAGATCGCCGCCATGGAGGTCGAGCTCGGCCGCGGCGACACGCGGCGTGTCGCGTTTCCGCTGACGCCGCTCGGCACAATTCTGGGGAGCGTGATGCGGGACGCCAACGACAACGGGGTCCTCGACCCGGCGGATGAACCGGTCGAGACCGCCGTGGTGATCCTGGATGGCGGCGCGCGGTCCGAGCAGGCGCGCACGGGCCGGTACCGCTTTGACGCCGTCCCGAGCGGGGACCGCGTGGTGACGCTGCTCCTGGCGTCGCTGCCCGATGGCGCGGTGATCAAGGGTGACGCCGAGGTACGGACCACGCTCGGCCGCAACCGCATGACGTCCGAGGTCTCGTTCCTCGTGGCGTTCGACAAGCGCCCCGAGATCCGCCGCGTCTTTCCGCCGAAGGGCGGCGGCGCGCCCGCGCCGACATCGCGCTTCGTGATCCAGGTCGCCGCGCTGACGGACCGCGCCCGCGCCGAGGCGCTCGTGCAGTCGCTGAAGGCCGAGGGGCTGCCGGCGTACATCAGCCACGCGGGCCCCGCCGATCCCTCGCCCTACCGGATTCGCGTCGGCCCCTTCCCCTCACGCGTCGCCGCCGAGAAAACCGCCGCGGCGATCGAGAAGTCGCGGGGCGAAAAGGTGTTGGTGCTGGAGGAGAAGTAGCAACCTGAGAACCAGGTCGAGGAACTCAGCAACGAAAGGCTGGGCGCCCAGTTGACCCTGAGATCCGTGTAATCCGTGAGATCCGTGTAATCCGTGTAGCTACGGTGAGCTGAGGACGAATCGCACGGGTAGCGTGTAGCTGCCGGAGGCGCCCGCGCGCAGGGAGAAGATCAGCCGGCCGGTGCGCCGGCCGCTGCCAGTCCAGCGTCCGGCGATCGCCGGGCTGCCGCCTTCGACCGTGCCCGCCATCGTGCCGTTCCCTTCGCCGGTGAACGTGATCGAGGTCTCCACGTCGGCGGCGCCGCCCGGCCCCGAGACGGCCTGCTCGCGCTCGACCGAGAGCACAACCTCGGCGCCGGCCTGGGTGCGTGCGGCGGCCGAGAAATCCACCTCGGCCTGAACGGCGTCAGACGGGTTCGCCACGTCGAAACGCAACACCCGCGACGATACCGTCAGCGACGTCCGGGGGCCGAACCGGGCCGTCACCACGACGGCGCCGTTGGCCGAGTCCGAGCCGTGGACGGGCGGCGCGGCGGCTGCGCAGACGAGCGCGACGAGGACGAGCGGGCCGATGGCTGCGGAGCGCACGGAACTGTTCCGATCCTAGGAGCCTGCCGTCTCAAGATCAATACATTGACCGACACGATCGGTTGCGACTTATTAAGACAAGATGGCGTAAACGCGAGCTCTAATGTCTTAAAGCGATGTATTTGGACAGGCGGAGCGCTGTACGGCGCGAAAATGCGCCGTACACGAAAACGGACAACGGGCCATCGGACGCGCCCATTCAGGCCCGTTCCCGAGACCTCATCAATGGCACGGTTTCTGCCCGAGGTGGGGAACGAGAGGTGCCATATGGTTCGCACGTTATCGGTGCTGGCGGCGGTGATTCTGGTCCCCGGCGCGTCCGTCGCGGCGCAGCCCTGTGACGAACGCCTGCTGACGGCGGCGGCCGACACCGCGCGCGACAACGTCATCGCGGCGATCGATGGCGCCGACGCGATTCGCGCGTGGCGCCACGTCCTCGGGGACGGCGGCGTGGTCGCGTGGACCGTCACCGAGTACAACGTGGACGCCCGGAGCACGTCCGTGTTCGCGTTCGATCGCGACGCGCTGCGCGTCTATCGCGCCGGCGCGCTCGGCGCCGCGACGGACCGCGCGATGCGCGGCTGCATCGACCCCGCCATCGTGCCCGAGGCGATCGTCCCCTGGCGCGACGTGCGCGAGATCGAAGCGGGCAACTGGGTGCTGTGGTTCCGATTCCGGACGCCGGTCGACATCCGGTCCGATCGCGGCAAACGCAAGCGCGTCTCCGATCTGAAGGCGTTCTTCCACGGCGCCGGCGGCGGGGACCTGACCTACTACTACAACACGCGGTACGTCGGCCGCGCGCCGTTCTGGAACGTCCCGGTCTACGAGATCGAGAACCTGCGCGGCATCGCCGTCGGACCGACGGACTTCCAGCGGCGCCTGCAGTTCGTGATCGCCAACGCCGTCGATCCTGGCGGGCGCATCGCGCTCAAGCGGAAGGGCCGCGGCGCGGGCTGGTAGCGACCTATCCGTGTGGTCCCTCAAGTAGGCAGGTGACAGCCGGGCGGCATCGCGCCTACCTTCCCGGGATTC
>JBBECO010000054.1:0-6471 GCA_040881785.1 Vicinamibacterales bacterium | reverse complement strand
GTCAGCGGCGGGTCGATGTCGAACGCCAGACGCTTGTGCGCGCTTCGGAGCGCGCCGGCCGCGGTGTCCGCCTCCGCGGCCCTCGCGAAGATGAAGCCCAGATAGCTGTCGCCTTCGGGCAGCGGCTCGATCAACTGGTCCGGTTTCGCCGTGATCCGAACGTCCTCGACATACGGCACCCTTCGCGCGTCCGCCTCCCCCCTCACGCCCTTGAAGATCCCGCGTTTGGGAATCGGGATCATCATCACGCCGGCCGCCTGTGCCTCTCGCACGTAGGGGGAGACGTCGTCGCCGCGCGCGTGCCGCAGCAGGACTTCTTCCAGTGAGGCCGTCTCCCGGCCGGTTTCGAAACGCAGCACGCGCGAACAGATCCCACCGATCGGCCGGGACGCCACTTCGAGCATGACGACACCGGCCGGGCCGACCCGGCACTCCGCGTGGACGGCGCCATGAACGAGACCGATCGCGGCGGTGGCGCGCTGGATCTCGTCGGCGATCGCGTGCTGCAGGTCCCACGGGATCGCCGGCGGTGTCAGGTAGATCGTTTCCTCGAAGAACGGGCCGTCGAGCGGATCCGGTTTGTCGAAGACCGCGAGGACACGCAACTCGCCTCGCGTCAGCAGCCCTTCCACCGCGTACTCCCGCCCTTCCAGATAGCCCTCGACGATCAGCTCGTTGTCGAGCCCCGTGCGCTGGGCGCGCAGCTCGGGGCGGGCGAGGAGGTCGCGGATCCGGCCGACCGCGTAGAGGAACTGCGCGGGCGTGTCGGCGCGGATCACCCCCCGGCTGCCCGAGAGTCCGAGCGGCTTCACGACGCACGGATAGTGGATCTTCGCGGCGATCGTCTGGGGATCGGCCTCGGCCGGCAGTTCGATGAACCAGGGGGTGCGAAGCCCGGCTTCCGAAAACGCGCGCCGCATCGCTTTCTTGCTGCGCGTGACGGCGGCGGCCGCCAGAGGATTACCGGGCAGGCCCAGCGCCGCCGCGGCACGCGCGGCCAGCACCGTCGGCCGGTCCCCGACGGCGACCACGCCGGCAATGGCCCGCTCACGCGCCGCCGCCTCGATCGCGCGCATCGACGCGTCGTCATCATGGAAGCGTACGGGAATCGCCCCGTCGCGCCAGGGATCATCGAGGTGCCGGCACCGGTCCGTCCCGAGCAGCAGTTCGACACCCAGCCGCTCGGCCGCCTCGCCGAACGAGCGCAGCTGATAACCGGTCGTCGTCGAAAGAAGCAGAATCCTCAAAGGTGAGATCCCGACCACCGAACTACCGAACCACCGATCCACCGAACTACCGAACTACCGAACTAGATCAGAGCCACCTGCTCTGTGTTGGGCTCCGCTCAACAGTACCAAGGTTCGGTCAGGTACGGAATGGACGCGCGCGACGGCAGGATCGGCAGGTGCCTGCGGATCGTGGCGTCCGCGCCGGCGTGCGCCGCGTCCCGGACGCGCGCGAAGATCTCTGCCCGCGACGCCGTGATCGTCACGCCAACGATGCGGGCGACGGCGTCGTGGAGCCGATCGACCGCCGGATCCGCGTGGGTCCAGGGATAGGTCAGCGACACGGGATCGAACGGCTTCACCAGCGTCCGGATGTCGTCGAGTTCCAGCAGACGCGATCGGCTCGTGACCAGCAGGCGAATCGCGTACTGGATCGGCGCGACGTGCTCCACGAGGTTCAGCCGGTCGATCACGGACAGGAAGTCGCGATAGCTGTCGATCGTCGTCCAGGGAGTAAAGCTGACGAAGGTCGGCGAGAGCGGGACGCCCGCCTCGGCGCACAGTGCCACCGCACGCTCGAAGTCGGCCCGGGTGTGTCCTTTATCGAGATATCCGAGCACGCGGTCGTCGAGCGCCTCCACGGCGCTGGTGACGAACGCGCAGCCCGTTTCGCGCAGCAGCGGGAGGGCGTCGGCATGCTGCAGGAGGTGCTCCACCTTGATCGTCACGTCATAGCTGACACCCGGGCACTCCCGCGCGAAGTCCTCGAGGACGGCACGGGCGTGACGGATCCCGTTGAAGAAATCGGGATCGCCGAACGTGATGTGCCGGGCCCCGGCGGCGACCTGCGCCCGTGCATCGGCCAGGACGATCTCGGGCGCGACGACCCGGAAGCGCCCGTCGTAGACCGGGACGATGGGGCAATGGCGGCAGCGGTGCTTGCAGCCGCGGCTGGCTTCCGTGTAGCCGGCCACCCGCCGCTCGTCGCCCACCTGCAGCGCGGCATAGCGCTCCAGCGGCGGGAGACCCTCGCGGTCCGGCACCTTGAACGACAGCCGGGGGAGCGGCCACGGCTTGCCCGCCGTAGCCCTGGCGGAGGTTGAAGCCTCGGCGAAGGCGGGTTCAACACGGTTCAACACGGGGAAAGCGGCTCGCGCCTCCTCACCCGCGGGTGTAGCGCAGTCCTTTAGGGCTGCCTTTACCAGGTCCTCTTCGAACTCGCCGCCGAGGATCTCGTGGATCCCGCGTTCGCGCAGCAAGTCCTCGTTCAGCGGCGCGTACAACCCATACGCGACCAACCGCGCGGACGGGTTGAGCGCGCGCACCCGGTCGATCACCGGCAGGGCGAGCCGGGTGGCGGTGTGCATCGGGAGGAAGAACCCGACGAGGGATGCCTCGTGCACGGCGTCCGGGGCGAGGCGATCCTTCGACAGGTCGGCGCACGTGACCTCGATCCCGGCGTCGCGGAGCCATGCCGACGGTGACGCCAGTCCGAAAGACTGGCGTCCCATGTCGTATGTCGAAATCAGCAGGACCCGCACCAAACGATTGTATTCTTTACCTCCATGACTGATCCGACCTCTCCGACGACTGCCGACGATCCTCGCGGGCGTACCGGGCCCGCGCCGCACGCACACGATCGCGCCTTTTTCGGCCACCCCCGCGGGTTGTCCACGCTCTTCTTCACGGAGATGTGGGAGCGCTTCAGCTATTACGGGATGCGTGCGCTCCTGATCCTCTTCATGACGGCGCCGCTCGTTGAGGGGGGGCTCGGTTTCGACACGGCCTCCGCCGGCGCTGTCTATGGGCTGTACACGTCGATGGTGTACATGATGACGCTGCCCGGCGGCTGGATCGCCGACCGGCTGATCGGCCAGCGCCGCGCCGTGCTCTACGGCGGGATCATCATTGCGTCGGGCCATTTCAGCATGGCCATCCCGTCGCTCACGACGTTCTACCTCGGTCTCTTCCTGATCGTCATCGGTACCGGTCTCCTGAAGGGCAACGTCAGTGTCATCGTCGGGCAGCTCTACTCCGCCGGCGACCACCGCCGGGACGCCGGATTCTCGATCTTCTACATGGGGATCAACCTCGGCGCCTTCATCGCGCCGCTGGTTTGCGGCTGGCTGGGCCAGAACGTCGACTGGCACCTCGGGTTCGGCGCCGCGGGCGTCGGGATGGCGCTCGGTGTGATCCAGTACGTCCTGGGATCCAAGTATCTCGGCGAGGCCGGGATGCGTCCCGCGCCGGCCGCGTCCCCTGATGCCTTCGACCGGCTGAAGAAGCGGGTCATCCTCGGAGTCGTCACCCTCATCATTGGGCTGGTCGCGTTCGGCGTCGCGATGTACACGGGGACCGTGCCGATCACGATCAACCAGGTCGCCGACGGGGCGGGCTACTTCCTGCTGATCGCGACTCTCGGGTTCTTCGCCTGGCTCTTCACCAGCGGCGAGTGGACGACGCAGGAGCGCAAGCAGCTCGTCGCGATCGGCGTCTTCTTCGTGGCGGCGGCGCTCTTCTGGTCTGTGTTCGAGCAGGCCGGCTCGACGCTCAACCTCTTTGCCGACCGCGACACGAAGACCGAGCTGTTCGGCTGGCCGTTCCCAAGCAGCTGGTTCCAGTCGCTGAACTCGCTTTTCATCATTGCGCTGGCGCCGGTCTTCGCCTGGCTGTGGGTCCATCTCGGATCGCGCGAGCCGTCCACCGCCGCCAAGTTCGCGGTGGGCCTCATCTTCGTGGGCGCCGGGTTTGCGATCCTGATCGTCGCGGCGCGGCTCGCGGCGCAGGGCATCCAGGTGAGCCCGATGTGGCTGGTCACGACGTACTTCCTGCACACGATCGGCGAGCTGACGCTCTCCCCGGTGGGGCTCAGCGCAATGACCAAACTGGCGCCTGCGCGAATCGCCGGTCTGATGATGGGCGTCTGGTTCCTGGCGGCCTCGGTCGGCAACTTCATCGCCGGACGGCTCTCGGGCTTCTACGAAGCCATGCCGCTGCCGGACCTGTTCGGCGTGGTGGCGCTGTTTGCCATCGTCTTCGGCCTGATTATGTTTGCGTTGGTTCCCTGGATGAAGCGCCTCATGGGAGAGATTAACTAGCGAGCGCCTGCGGCCCGAGCGAGCAGCGCCTGCGGCCTGAGCGAGGCGACGGAGTGAAGCGGCGCGAAGCGCCGCCGCCGAGCGAAAGCGAGCGGGGGTGGGGCCCCGCGAGCACTAATTAATGCCGGCATGGCGATTCGAGCTGGCTCCTGGTTACGAAATGGTCCTCGAAAAGTACAAGCAGAAGCGCAACTTCACGTCCACGCCGGAGCCGTCCGGCGACGTGACGCTCGCCGCGACGCGGGCGAAGAAGAAGCCGACCGAGGGGCTCTTCTTCTGCGTCCAGAAGCATCTCGCCAGCCATCTGCATTACGACTTCCGTCTCGAGTACAAGGGCGTGCTGCTGTCGTGGGCGGTGCCCAAGGGCCCCTCGCTCGACCCGAAGACGAAGCGTCTCGCGATGCACGTCGAGGATCACCCGATCGAGTACGGCACGTTCGAAGGGGTCATCCCCGCCGGCTACGGGGCCGGCATCGTCATGCTGTGGGACCAGGGCACCTGGACCCCCGAAAGCGACGACGTGGATGCGGCGCTGAAGAAGGGGGACCTGAAGTTCACGCTGGACGGTTACAAGCTGAAAGGGTCGTGGGTGCTCGTGCGCACCGGCGGACGCTGGGGCGGTGGCCGCGGCGGAAGTGATGCGCGCAGCTGGCTGCTGATCAAGCATCGGGACGACTGGGCCGGTGACGTCGACATCACGGAGTTCGCGCCGCGGAGCGTCAAGAGCGATGGGGACTTCGAGGACATCCTCGCCGAGGACAATCCGGATGTCTGGGAGTCGAACCGGCCGGCGGGCGGCGGCGACGCCGGCGCGATGCTGAAGAAGATCATCGAGCGTGCCGGCCGCCTTCGCGCTTCGCGCTCCGGCGAGCCAGGCTCAGATGGCGGGAAACAAAATACCAGTCCGGCGAGCGAAGCGAAGCCGGCAAGGCCAAAGGCCGTCGCGCCGAAGGCGCGTAAAGCGCGTGGGGGTGGGGCCCCACGCGCACTAAATAATGCAGACAAGCTCACGAGTGTCCGCAAAACCGCGTCTGCTCGCAAGAAGATAACAACACCCGCGAGCCGCACGAAGACCCCGGCGAAGCGTCGATCCAGCTCCTAGCTCCTAGCTCCAAGCTCCTGTCTCCTGTCTCCTGTTATCCTGACCATCATGCAGAAATCAGACTTTATCCTGTTCAGCGGCGCCGCTCCCGGGGCCGAGGCGGAGTTCGGCGCGTGCGCGGAGCGCCATGGCATCGAGGAAGTGAACTTCACCTTCGACGGCCACACCGAGGCGCGGCGCCGCGGCATCCGCGTGCTCAATCACGAAGAGCTGCAGGCGGGTGACGTCAGCCTCGAGTACGTCTCCAAGCTGATGAACCGCCGCTACACCGACAGCCCGACGATGCGGAAGGTCCTGCAGACGCTGTGGTACCAGGTGAACAGCGGGCAGGAGATCTACGTCGTGGGCGTGATCCTCGACGACGGGCATGTGCGCGGGGGGACGGGCTGGGGCGCCGAGTTCGCGAAGCTGTGCAACAAGCCGTTGTTCGTCTTCGACCAGGAGAAGGACGGCTGGTTCGAGTGGACCGGCCGCGACTGGAAGACCCGCGCGGGCGACACGCCGCGCATCACGCATCCTCACTTCACCGGCACCGGCACGCGCAGCATCGGCGAGAACGGGAAGCGGGCCATCGAGGAGCTCTTCACGAAGTCGTTCGAGTAGGCCCGGGCGCTCGGACTCGGGGCTCGGGGCTCGGGGCTCAACTGTAGGCCCGGCCTTCAGGCCGGGCGCGTCCCGGCCAGTTACGATCGTTCCTCCAGCTCCACCCACCGTGCCGTGGCGTGCTCGATGTCGCGTTCCAGCGCTTCCAGGCGGCTGAGTACGCGCTTGATGTGCTCCGCTGATTCCTTGTAGAAGGTCGCCGACTCGGATTCCTTCTTCAACCGCGCCCGCTCCGCCTCGAGCGCCTCGACCTGCACGGGCAGCGTCTCCAGCTCCCGTTTTTCCTTGAACGACAACTTCTTTGTCGAGCCGGCGGGCTTGGTTACTTCAGCGCTCTGTCTGCTTTTATCAGGGCGCGTGGGGCCCCACCCCCACGCGCTCTCGCTCGGCGGCCCGCCTACGGCGGGCTTCCCTCCGGCGCCTCGCTCGGGCCGCAGGCGCT
>JBBECO010000053.1:32570-38975 GCA_040881785.1 Vicinamibacterales bacterium | reverse complement strand
AGGACGTGGGCGATGCCGCCGCTCATGCCGGCGGCGAAGTTGCGGCCGGTCCGGCCGAGCACGACGACGCGGCCGCCGGTCATGTATTCGCAGCCGTGGTCACCGATCCCCTCGATGACGGCGGATGCCCCGCTGTTGCGCACGGCGAACCGTTCCCCGGCGATGCCGCGGACGTATGCCTCGCCGCTCGTCGCGCCATAGAGCGCGACATTGCCGATGATCACGCTCGACTCGGCTGCGAAGGCGGCGTCGGCCGGCGGCAGGACGATCAGCCTGCCCCCCGACAGCCCCTTGCCGACGTGATCGTTGGCCTCGCCTTCGAGCCTGAGCGTCACGCCAGACGGCAGGAACGCCCCGAAGCTCTGGCCGGCGGACCCGGAAAAATGCACGCGGATCGTGTCATCAGGGAGGCCAGCGGCACCGTACCGTCGCGTTACTTCGTAGCCCAGCATCGTTCCGGTCGTCCGATGCGTGTTGCGGATGGGCAGACGGATCTCGACGGGCGTACCAACAGTAAGAGCCGCTGCGGCTCGGGCGATGAGGTCGACATCGAGAGCCTTGGCGAGCCCGTGTTCCTGAGTGCGAACGGCTCGCCGCGGCGCCTCGGGATTGGGCTGCCGCCGAAGGATGCGGGACAGATCCACGCCGCCGGCCTTCCAGTGAGCCACCGCCGGCCTCGTGTCCAGCCGTTCGACGCGTCCCACCATCTCGTCGAAGGTGCGGAACCCGAGTTGCGCCATCAGTTCGCGCACTTCTTCCGCCACGAACCGGAAGTAGTTCTCCACGAACTCTGGCCGGCCGGTAAACCGCTTGCGGAGCTCCGGATCCTGTGTGGCGATGCCGACCGGGCACGTATTCAGATGACACACACGCATCATCACGCAACCGGAGACGACGAGGACGGCGGTCGCAAACCCGAACTCCTCCGCCCCGAGCAGCGCGGCAATGACGACGTCGCGGCCGGTTTTCAGCTGCCCGTCCACCTGGACGACGATGCGGTCCCGCAGATGGTTGCGCATCAGCACCTGCTGCGTCTCGGCGAGCCCGAGCTCCCAGGGGATGCCGCCATGCTTGATCGAGGTGAGCGGCGAGGCGCCCGTGCCGCCATCGTGACCGGAAATGAGCACGACATCCGCGCGTGCCTTCGCCACTCCCGCCGCGACCGTCCCGACGCCGGCCTCGGCGACGAGCTTCACGTGCACGCGCGCGACCGGGTTGGCGTTCTTCAGGTCGAAGACGAGCTGCGCGAGATCCTCGATCGAGTAGATGTCGTGATGGGGCGGCGGCGAGATGAGCGTGACGCCGGGGGTCGAGTGCCGGACCTTCGCGATCCAGGGATAGACCTTGTCGCCAGGGAGCTGCCCTCCCTCGCCCGGCTTGGCCCCCTGCGCCATCTTGATCTGCAGGTCGGTGGCGTTCACCAGGTAGTCGCTGGTCACGCCAAACCGTCCTGAGGCCACCTGCCTGATGGCGCTGCGGCGCCAGTCGCCGTTCGCGTCCGGCTGGTTGCGCGCGGGATCCTCGCCCCCTTCGCCGCTGTTGGACTTCGCACCGAGCCTGTTCATCGCGATTGCCACGGTCTCGTGGGCTTCCTGGCTGAGCGAGCCGAAGGACATCGCGCCGCTTGCGAACCGGGCGATGATCGCCTCGACCGGCTCCACCTCGTCGAGCGGGACCGGCGCCGCGCCAGGCGCAAAGTCGAGCAGCCCCCGCAGGGTGCCGAGCCGCCGGGACTGATCGTTCACCAGCCGCGCATAGTCCCGGTAGATATCGTATTGCCCCGAGCGGGTGGCGTGCTGCAGCTTGTAGACCGTGTCGGGATTGAAGAGGTGCAGCTCGCCCTCGCGCCGCCACTGGTACTCGCCGCCTTCGAGCAGGTCGGCCGGCGGACGTTGTGCTGCGAACCCGCCCCTGTGCCGGCGCACGGCTTCCTCCGCGATCATCGAGATGCCGCCGCCGCTGATTCGCGACGCTGTACCGGTGAAATATTCGTCGACGAAGTTCTGCTCGAGGCCGAGCGCCTCGAAGATCTGCGCGCCGCAGTAGCTCTGGAGTGTTGAAATCCCCATCTTCGACATCACCTTCAGCAGTCCCTTGGTCAGGGCGGTGATGTAATTGGTCGCCGCCTGCTCGGGCGTGATCCCTCGCACCACCCCCTCATGCACCATGTGTCCAATAGTTTCGAACGCGAGGTAGGGGTTGACGGCGCTGGCGCCGTAGCCGACGAGCAGCGCGGTATGGTGCACCTCGCGGATCTCACCGGACTCGATGACGAGGCCACACAATGCGCGGAGCCGCTCGCGAACCAGGTGATGGTGCACGCAGGCGGTCGCCAGCAGGGCAGGAATGGGCGCCAGGGTGGACGTGATGCCACGGTCCGACAGAATCAGGATCGTGCAGCCGTCCTTCACGGCGGTCGACGCGTCCGCCCGCAACTGATCGAGCGCGGCCTGAAGGCCGGCCGTTCCCGCCGTGGCTTCGAACAGGATCGGCAGCGTGCGCGAGCGGAAGCCGGTCAGCGCCACGTGCCGCAGCTTCGCCAGCGCTCCGTCGTCGAGGATCGGCGAGAGCATCTTGATCTGCCGGCACGAGTCGGCCCGCGGGTCGAGCAGATTCCGTCCGGCCCCGACGGCGGCTTCGGTCGACGTGACCAGTTCTTCGCGAATGGCGTCGAGCGGCGGGTTGGTGACCTGCGCGAACATCTGCGCGAAGTAGTCGTAGAGCAGCCGCGGCCGCTCGGAGAGGATCGCGAGCGGCGTGTCCGTCCCCATGGAGCCCACGGCCTCCTCGCCGCCGCGCGCCATGGGCTCGAGCAGCAGCCTGACCTCCTCCCGCGTATAGCCAAACGCCAGCTGGCGCCGCAGAAGTGGCTCCCGCTCCGCGGGCGCCGGGAGGGCGGCCGGCAGTTCGCCGATCCGGACGCTGTTGTCCCGCAGCCACTGCGCGTACGGGTGTTCGCCAGCCAGCCGGTCCTTGATCTCGGCGTCGGGGATGATCCGTCCCTGCACGGTGTCGACCAGCAGGATCTGCCCTGGATGCAGGCGTCCCTTGGCGGCGATCTGCCCGGGCGGAATATCGAGTACGCCGGCTTCCGAGGCCATCACCACCAGACCGTCCGTCGTTACGCAATACCGTCCGGGCCGCAGTCCGTTGCGATCGAGCACGGCGCCGATCATGGTCCCGTCGGTGAACGAGATCGATGCCGGGCCGTCCCAGGGCTCCATCAGCGCCGCGTGATACTCGTAGAACGCGCGCCGCTCCGGGCTCATCGTGGTGTGCTTCTGCCACGGCTCCGGGATCATCATCAGCACGGCGTGCGGCAGCGAGCGCCCGCTCATGACCAGGAACTCCAGCACGTTGTCGAACGTGGCCGTATCGCTGCCCCCGTCGACGATGACCGGCAGCACCTTCTGCAGGTCATCGCCGAACAGGTCCGAGCGGAGCAGCGCCTCGCGCGCCTTCATCCAGTTGATGTTGCCGCCCAGCGTGTTGATCTCGCCGTTGTGCGCGACGAAGCGGTACGGGTGTGCCAGCGGCCATGTGGGGAACGTGTTGGTACTGAACCGCTGGTGCACCAGCGCCAGCGCGGACTCGACGTCCGGATCGGACAGATCGGGGAAGACGGGCGTCAGCTGTGTCGCGGTCAGCATGCCTTTGTAGATCAGCGTCTGCGACGAGAGGCTGGGGATGTAGAAGCCGTCCCGCTCCGCCTCCGGCAGCGCCGCCACCGCGTGCTCGACGCTCTTGCGGATCACGTACAGCTTCCGTTCGAACCTGTCGGCAGCGGCTTCGGGATCCTGCGCGGCCGGTGTCGGGCCGCGGCCGATGAGTACCTGCCTGATGACCGGCCTTGCGCGGGCGGCATCGGCGCCGAGCGGCGAGTCGTCCACGGGCACGTCGCGCCAGCCAAGCAGGCGCTGTCCTTCTTCGGCCACGACGCGCGCGACGAGCGCTTCGAGCCTGGCGCGCATGTCGTCCTCTCGCGGCAGGAACACCATGCCGACGCCGTACTCCCGCTCGGGGGGAAGCGGGAAGCCGAGGCACGCCGCTTCACGGCGAAGAAAGCGGTCGGGGATCTGAATCAGAATGCCGGCGCCGTCGCCGCTGGCGGCATCGCCGCCGGAGGCGCCGCGATGTTCGAGGTTGACGAGCACCTGCAGCGCCTTCTGCACGATTTCGTGCGAGCGCCGGCCGTTGACCTGAACGATGAAGGCGACGCCGCAGGCGTCGTGTTCGTAGCGGGGATCGTAGAGATCCCCGGAGAAAGAGGCGTGACCATGTTGCACGCCTCTCTTATGAAGCCGATCGCCTCGGATGGAGCACAGAATCTGCTGATCCGAATCATGCGTTCAGCTTCTGATTACACTATGCGCGAAACTCATGCCTGCGATGCGGCGGCCGGGTCGGCTCGACCGGCCGGCCGATCCTCCGCGAGACGGCTGGCGAGCTGGTGAAGAAACAGTCCGACATCGGTGACGAGGCCGATCGTCTGCGAAGAGCCCCGATCGGCCAGCTTCGTCACGACGGCCGGATTGATGTCGACGCAGACGACGGGAACCCACGCCGGCAGCATGTTGCCCACGCCGATGCCGTGGAGCATGGTCGAGAGCACGATCACCATGCCGACATCGGCCAGGGCTTGCGCGTAGCGGTCCTGTGCCACATTCATGTCGGTCAGGGTGTCGGCCAGCGGCCCATCGTCGCGGATGCTGCCTGCCAGCAGGTACTCGACGTTGTGCCGCACGCAGTCGACCATGACGCCGCTCGTCAGCACGCCACGCTCGACCGCCGCGCGGATGCCGCCGGCCCCATTGATGGCGTTGATGGCCCGCATGTGGTGACGGTGGCCGCCCTGAACGGGGTCGCCTTTCTCGAGATCCACACCGAGTGACGTGCCGAACATGGCGAGCTCCGCGTCGTGCACCGCCAGCGCGTTACCGGCCAGCAGCAGGTTCACGTACCCCAGCCGGATCAGCTCCGAGAAATAGACGGCGCCGCCCGTATGCACGACGACCGGGCCGGCCACGAAGGCGATCCGTGCGCCCTGCGCCCGCGTCTGGCGCATCATGCCGGCGATCCGCTCCACGCTTGCGCCGACCCGGCGCTCTGACGAGATCTCGTTGGTCATGAACGCGAAATCCGCGCGTTCCCGGTCGCGGAACTCCGGGGTCACCCTCAGGCCGCTCAGCCCGCAGACCACATGGTCCCCGGCCTTCACGTCGCGCAGCTTGCGGCACAGTGCGCGCCCCTCCTCGACGACGATCACGGCGTCCATCCGCTGCCGTTCCACGGAAGCCCACCGGCCATCGATTCGGACGTGCGTCCGCAGGTTCGTGGTGGCGTAGAAGTCCGGCGGCACACACCCGGCGCGGTCGGTCATGCGGACGAGCGCATCGCGCTCCTCCGCCGCGTGGCAGCCGAAGGGAATGAGATCCTCGACCAGGCGTGCGAGCCCCTCGGCGGTGCTCGTCGAGACGCGGAGCGTCAGCTTTGAAAAATCCTCGTTCGTGCGCCCGAGATCGAAGTGCAGGACCTCAAAGGCGCCCCCGCGCTCGATGACCCTGTCGAAGATGGCCTTCAGGATCTGCGAATCGACGAGATGGCCCTCGGCGGTGACGACGGCATCATGGTCGGTGGTAAGCGTCATATGTGACAAATGAGCGGCGCGTTGCATGAGCGAATTGGATCGGTGCGATGCGCAGGTTCTATCAACCATCTGCAGCGCTCCGGCCTATCATCCAGAGCATGGACCCTGACAAAGATCGAACTGACGGCATCGTGCGCGTGCTGAGCCTCGCGCTCCCAGAGTCTCAGTGGCGGGCCCTTCTGGACGCGGAGCCGGAGCCGATCGAGTGGCTTCGCCAGCGGATCCGCGAGCGCCTCCACGAGGAGGGGGCAGCCGAGGAGCCGGCGTTCACGACCGCGCCGGGCCTCTACGCCTCCCGCGAGATGTCGTAGCCGTCCGCCTCAGTCGTGCGAACCGGCGGGTTGGATGTGGATTCCGCACTCCAGCTTTTCTCCCTGCCAGCGTCCTGACCGCGGATTGGACGGGTCCGGCGGCAGGCGCGTGCATGGCTCGCAGCCGATACTCGAATAGCCAGCCGCGTACAGCGGCAGCAGGGGCAGCGCGTGCCGCTCAGCGTAACTCAACACATCTGCCATCGTCCATGCCGCCAGCGGGCTGATTTTTGTCACCGACGTCCCTGACGGCAGCCTGAAGTCCTCGACTTCCCGCAGGCCGGCGCGGCTCGGCGACTGCTCGCGGCGCAGCCCCGTGAACCAGACATCGTAGGATTCGAGCGCAGCGAACAGCGGACCGACCTTGTGCCGTGCGCAGCACTCGTCGGTGCTCGTCTGCCAGAGCCCGGGAGCGGGACGCTCGGCGCGCAGGGTGATGACCGAGAG
>JBBECO010000053.1:14018-32470 GCA_040881785.1 Vicinamibacterales bacterium | reverse complement strand
CGGCGGACGGCGTCAGCGGCTTCCACCTCGGACGCCGCACCGCGCGCCGCTCGCGCGAGGCGTTCGGCGGCACCCGTGCTTACTCCCGTGCCGCCATCGGCGTGAACAGGGTGCAGCACCATTCCGGCGCCGGCGGTGAAGTTGCTGGCGGGGTCGATCAGGATGAAGCTGCCGCTTCCGCGGTTCCGGTGATACGGGTCGAACACGACTGACCGGGATGCCGTCAGGATCGCTCGCCCGATATCGTTCAGCGCGAACGGCCGGTCGATCTCGGCGGTGACCACCGTTGTGCCGTGTTTCATCAGGTACGGCCGTGCGGGATCGAGTGGACGCTCGTCCATCCAGACGATCTCCGCCTCGAACGCGCGGGCCACATCCGCACGGCCGTCGGCGAGAATGTCACCGCGGCTCACGTCCAGATCGTCGGCGAGGACCAGCGTCACGGACATGGGCGCGAAGGCCACCTCGAGGTCGCCATCCCAGGTGACGATCCGTTTCACGCGTGTGGTCCGCCCGGACGGCCAGACGGTCACCGGGTCTCCTGTACGGACGGTTCCGGACAGCACCTGGCCGGCGTAGCCGCGGAAGTCGGCGTTCGGCCGGCTCACGAGCTGCACGGGAAAACGGAGCGGGCCCTGGATGAGCCTCTCGCTCACCTGGACCGATTCGAGATGTTCGAGCAGCGGTGCTCCGTCGAACCACGGCGTGCGGCCGCTGCGGGTCGTGACGTTATCCCCGTCGAGCGCGCTCAGCGGAATCGCGTGCACGGCGGCGTCGCCGGCGAGCGGCTCGAAGTCGCGGCAGATCGCCTCGAACGTGCCGCGATCGAAGTCGACGAGATCCATTTTGTTGACCGCGAGCACACAGTGCCGTATGCCGAGCAGCCGCGCGATCCGCGCGTGGCGGCGGGACTGCACGCGCACGCCGTGTCTGGCGTCGACGAGCACGATTGCGAGATCGGCGGTCGACGCTCCGGTGGCCATGTTGCGCGTGTACTGCTCGTGCCCTGGCGTATCCGCGAGGATAAACTTGCGGCGCGGCGTCGCGAAGTACCGGTACGCGACATCGATCGTGATCCCCTGTTCCCGTTCGGCCCGCAGCCCGTCGGTGAAGAGTGAGAAATCGATCGGCCCCGCCGACCGGCCGCACGACGCCCGCGTGACCGAGCGGACCTGATCCTCGTAGACGCCCTGCGCGTCGTAGAGCAGCCGGCCGATGAGCGTGCTCTTGCCGTCGTCGACGTTTCCCGCCGTGCAGATCCGGAGCAGGCCGCCCATCAGAAGTACCCCTCCCGTTTCTTGAGCTCCATCGAGCCGTCCTGATCGTGATCGATGACCCGCAGCTCGCGCTCCGACTGCCGGACCGTGATCAGTTCCTGGATGATCTTCGGCACGGTGTCGGCCTCCGACCGGATCGCCCCGGTGCAGGGGGAGCAGCCGAGCGACCGCATGCGGCACGAGACCCGCTCGAGCCGATCGCCGGGCAGCTGCGGCACGAACGGCTGCTCGGCGACGATCAACGAGGACCCGCGAACGCTCACGTCGCGGTCGCGTGCGAAATAGAGCGGCACGACCGGGATCCGCTCGACGTCGATGTACTGCCAGACGTCGAGCTCCGTCCAGTTCGACAGCGGAAAGACACGCATGCTCTCGCCGGGGCCGAGGCGGCTGTTGAGCAGGTGCCACAGCTCGGGCCGCTGGCGTTTCGGATCCCAACCGCCGCTCGCGTCCCGCACGGAGAAGACCCGCTCCTTCGCGCGCGCGCGCTCCTCGTCGCGCCGTGCGCCGCCGAACGCGGCATCGAATCCGCCGGACTGGAGGGCGTCGAGCAAGGCGCGTGTCTTGAGCAGGCCGCAGCAGCGCTGGGTGCCCACGGCGAACGGCTGCGTACCGTCGGCGAGCGCCGCGTCGTTGGTGTGGACGATCAGCCGGGCCCCGATCTCCGCCGTGTACCTGTCGCGAAACTCGATCATTTCCCGGAACTTGTAGGTGGTGTCGACGTGCAGAAGCGGAAACGGAATGGGACCCGGGTAGAAGGCCTTCTGCGCGAGACGCAGGAGGACGGACGAATCCTTGCCGATCGAGTACAGCATCACCGGCCGTTCGAACTCGGCGACGACTTCGCGCATGACGCGGATGCTCTCCGCCTCGAGCGCCCGAAGGTGGTCGAGCTGCAGGGTGGAGCCGGGCGCCGGCGATTCGATGACTGCCATTGACACACACCTACCGGGTTACATCGGGCGGCTGTGCAGCCGGCCGGGGGGACGAAAAGAAGCCGTACAAAAGCGCGATGTTCATCGCGATCACCAGCCCCACGAGCGCGAAGCCCGCTGCGGGACCGGTGACGTCCAGGGCCGGCAGCAGCACGGCGATGCCGATCGCGACGAGCAGGGCATCGAAGCTCATACACACCCGGCCGAATGCTTCGGCATCCACCCGCCGGATCAGCCAGGCGCCGATCGGCACGCCGAGGAGGACGCCCGGAACGATCACCGGGATCAGCAGCAGGCTTTCGCGCGTATACAGCCCCGCGACGGCGTACGCGGCCGCGGTCATCGTGCCTTCCGCCAGCCGGATGACCGCCATGCCCGCGCGGAACTCTGCGTTCGCCAGCCCCTGGTTGTTCAGCATGAGCGCCAGCGGCGGACCCGACACCGTCGTCACCGCGTAGAGCATGCCCACCCCGCCCCCGAGCGCCACGCCTGCCGTCCGTTCGGCGCGAAGCCGGCGCCTGAAGCCCGCCGCCTGCAGCAGGATGAGCGGCAGCAGGACCGCGAAGGTCGCCAGCTTCACCCAGCCGGCATCCACGCTCGAGACGATCAGCGTCCCGGCGGCCACTCCCGGGGCGAGGCCGCCGACGATCGGCAGCACTCGACGGACGACGGTCCGTGCCGCCGCGCGATTCATCCAGAGCACATAGGCGTTCACGCCGATCTCGATCGGCACCAGCGCCGGGTTCAGCACGCGGTTCGAGAGGAACAGCAGCGCGAGCGGCACCGTGATCGACGAGAATCCGTAACCGATGGCGCCGTTGACGATCGACGCCGCGAGCGTAATTGCCGCGAGCGCGGCCTGCATGTGGAGCTTCCTCTCTGAACAACCAACGTCCGTTCACCTGGTCCGCACACCGTGGGGTGTCGCCGGAAGACGCTGGCGGGAGAGTTTGACGGGAGCTGTCTGCAGCAGACGGTCGTCTCACCCGCGCGTCGCCGGCGCCGTACACACGCACCCACAGCGAGTGGACGCGGTGTACGGCCGGCGACATGGGAGGGCTCGGACCATCATCATCGAGGCTTTGCGAAACCGATCAATACTTCGGCTGACGCGGATCGATCCTGTCGATCCACGCGAGAATGCCGCCCGTCAGGTTCCGCGCGCGGGTGAAACCCTGCTCCTGCAGCAGCTTCACGGCTTTCGCGCTGCGTCCGCCCATCTTGCAGTGGACGATCAGCTCGCGCTCGTCGCCGGGGCCCGGCAGCTCACTCAGACGGTTCGGCAGCTGCGCCAGCGGAATCAGCACGGATCCGGGAATGCGGCAGATCTGGAATTCGTTCGGTTCCCGCACGTCGAGCACGTAGACGGGGCCGCCGGTATCGAGCGTCGCTTTCAACTGCTCGACGCTCACCTCGTGAGCGGTGTCGGCCGCCGGAGCGGACACGGCGGGCGCAACGCCGCAGAACTGCTCGTAGTCGATCAGCTCGCGGATCGTCGGGTGATCGCCGCAGGCGGGGCACGCCGGATCCCTCCGCAGCTTCAATTCGCGGAACCCCATGTTCCACGCGTCGTACAGCAGCAGGCGTCCAATGAGGGGCCGGCCCCCCCCGAGAATCAGCTTGATCGTTTCGGTGGCCTGAATGGTTCCGATCACGCCGGGCAGGACCCCGAGCACGCCTCCCTCGGCGCAGCTCGGCACCAGGCCCGGCGGCGGCGGCTCCGGGTAGAGGCAGCGATAGCAGGGGCCGTCCTGCGCGGCGAACACGGATGCCTGGCCCTCGAACCGGAAGATGCTGCCGTAGGCGTTCGGAATGCCGAGCAGGACGCACGCGTCGTTCACGAGATACCGCGTGGCGAAGTTGTCCGTGCCGTCGAGCACGACGTCGTAGCCGCGGAAGATCTCCAGCGCGTTGGCCGAGGTCAGCCTCGTCTCGAAGCTCTCCACCTGGAGATCCGGATTCAGCGAGGTCAGCCGGTTCTTCGCCGAGACGAGCTTCGACCGTCCGATGTCCTCGGTGCTGTGGATGATCTGGCGCTGCAGGTTGCTGGCTTCCACGGCGTCGAAGTCGATCAGACCGATGGTGCCGACGCCGGCGGCCGCGAGGTAGAGCGCGGCGGGCGAGCCCAGCCCCCCCGCGCCCACACACAACACGCGCGCGGCTTTGAGCCGGCGCTGTCCGTCGACGCCGACTTCAGGGAGGATCAGGTGCCGGCTGTACCGCTCGTAATCGCCGGGCGTCAGCTCGGGCGCCGCCGCATCCGGCGCCGCGGTCGGGGCACCTCCCGCGACGGATGGGACGATGCTGATCACGTCTCCCGCCCCGAGCGCCGTGGCCTCGCGATCGAGATATCTGATGTCGTCGTCATTCAGATACACGTTGACGAAGCTTCGCAGCTTGCCGTCGTCGGCATAGAGGTGGCGGCGGAGGCCGTCGTAGCGGGTGGTGAGCGCGGCCAGCGCCTCGCCCACGGTCCGGGCCTCCACCTCCACTTTCTCCTGGTTGTCGGTGTAAGGACGCAGCGGCGTTGGGATCAGCACCTGGTGTGACATCACAGATCTCCCTGATCGAATCCGGAGCGATCGTCGCGGAGGCGCCACGACGTGGTTTCGCCGGCCTCTCCGCCCGTGACCGCGATAATGACGTATGTGAAGTTCGGCCACGCCCGCTCGAGATCGTGCTGAGACGGACGTGCCGGATGATCGGGGTGCGAGTGGTAGAAGCCTGCCAGCGCCCCTTCCTGTTCTGTCGCGCGCTGCTCCGAGCGCCGGTAATCGGACGGCGAGATGCGGAAGCGCTGGCGCGCCCCGGCTGCCGTCGTGTTCGGCAGCCGGTACGCCTCGACAATCCGGCCGCCGCGGGCGATCAGCGCGCCGCAGCATTCGTACGGGTACGTCTCGGCGGCGTGCCGCCGGATCTCTTCCAGCGCCTCCGGAACGATCGTCGCGTGGAGTGCGTTCACCTGCGTCCTCGTCATGCGTCCTCCGTAGCCCAGAACGGCTCGGTCAGATACCGGGTGCCGCTGTCGGGGAAGACGGTCACGATGATGCCTTCCCGGATGCGGGCCGCGAGGGCGAGGCTGGCGGCCAGCGCGGCGCCGCTGGACACCCCGACCAGGAGCCCTTCTTCCGCAGCGAGCCGGCGCGTAAACGCGTAAGCCTGCTCGGTGCCGACGTACACGTCTTCGTCGGCGAGGCCGGGATCGTAGATGCCCGGCTGGATGGCCGTGTCCATATGCTTCAACCCCTCGATGCCGTGCAGCGCGGAGTCGGGCTGCACGGCCACGAGGCGGATCTCCGGGGAATGCTCGCGCAGTCTGCGGCCGACGCCCATGAACGTGCCGCTGGTGCCCAGGCCGGCGACGAAATGCGTCAGCCGCCCTTCGGTCTGTTCCAGGATCTCGACGCCGGTCGACTCGTAGTGCGCGCGCCAGTTCGCGTCGTTGTTGTACTGATCGGCGTAGAAATAGCGGTCCGGAGCCTCGGTGTACCGCCGGCGGGCCTCGCGGATCGCCCCGTCGCTGCCTTCCATGGCGCTCGTGAGGACGACGTCGGCGCCGTACGCGCGCAGCGTACGCAGGCGTTCAGGCGTCACGTTCGCCGGGACGCACAGCGTCACGCGGTAGCCGCGCGCGGCCGCGATCATCGCGTAGGCGATCCCCGTATTCCCCGATGTCGCATCGAGAATCGTGCGTCCGGGACGGAGGCGGCCGGAGCGCTCGGCCTCCCGGAGGATCGCGACCGCGGCACGGTCCTTCACCGACCCTCCCGGGTTCTGGAATTCCGCTTTCGCGTAGATCTCGACCCCGGGTGTCGCATCGGTGAAGCGGCGCAGGCGCAGGAGGGCCGTCCGGCCCGTCAGGTCCAGAATCGACGCGCCCACGTCCGCACCGGAGATCAGCGTGGGCTCGGTCATGCGCTGCACTCGCCGTCCATGACTTCGGGCGTGAATGCGTGGTCCTCTCCGAGATCGATGAAGTCCTCTGGCACCGCCGCCTCTGGCGCGAGGCGCTCGAGGTGTGCCAGCGCCGCTTTGGCGACCGGCAGCTCGATCCGCCGGAAGAAGGTGCGCGCCGACTCGCCGGGCGCGCGCGTCTCGGTGTAGAGATCGGTGAGCCGCTCGAGCGCCTCGAAGGCGCGTCTCGCCGGCACGGTCGCGGCGACACGGCCGAACGTCGTGACACCATCAGTCGTTCCGCCGCCCACGAGGACGAAATAGTGCGGTGCCGGACGGCCGCCCACTTTTCGCAGGCTGCCCTGGAATCCGATGCCGGCGATGTGATGCTGACCGCACCCGTTCGGGCAGCCGCTGATCTTGATGTCGAGCTCCGGCAGCGCGGCCACCAGGTCAGCACGTCCGGCGAGGTTATCGGCCAGCAGGCGGCCGAGACCGCGCGACTGCGTGACCGCCAGGCGGCACGACTCGGCCCCCGGGCAGCTCACCACGTCGGACAGAGTACCGGCCCCGCCGCGCGCCAAGCCCGCGGCCGCGAGGCGCTCATACAGCCCCGGCACGTCCGCCGAGCGAACCCAGCGGAGCACGGCGTTCTGATCCATCGTGACGCGGACCGTGCCGTCGCCGAAGGCGGAGGCCAGTTCCGCCAGCAGCCGCATCTGCTCAGCGGTGACGTCCCCCAGCAGCGTCGCGACAGTCACGATCGCATATCCCTGCTGCTTCTGCGAGCGGACGTTGCTGGCCGCCCAGGCCAGGAGCTCCTCCGAGTGCACCGTCAGCCGCGTGGATACCTGCGGGACGATGCCCGGCCCACGGACGACCGACGCCTGCGCCCGTGCGGCCACGGCTTCGAGCGAGGGGGCTGCCGGGCGCTGCCACTCCGGCGGCGCTTCGACCGGCGGCTCCGCCGGGTCGAACGGGAGCGGTGCGCCACCCTCCGTCCGGATCCGTTCGAACTCCTGGTCGAACTCCGCTTTGAAGCCGTCCCAGCCGAGCGACCGCACGAGGAACTTCAGGCGGTTCCGCTGCTTGTGCTTGTAGTCGCCGAGGCGGTGATAGACGCGGATGATGCCTTCGGCGGCGTCGAGGATCTGCCCGGCGGGGCAGAACTCGAACAGCACCTGGCCTGAACGGGCCAGCGTCGATGTGCCGCCGGCCACGGTGATGCGGAAGCCGCGGCGCTCGTCTCCGCCGGCCGTCTGCAGGCGCGCGGTGAACCCGATGTCATTGATGCCGGTCCCGATGTGGTCGACGGGGCAGCCTTCGAAGGCGATCTTGAACTTGCGCGGCAGCGCCGCGCTGAGCGGATGACGCAGGAGGTATCGCGTCAGCGCCTCGCTGTACGGTGTGACGTCGAAGACCTCGTCGGCGGCGACACCCGCGTACGGGCAGCAGGTGATGTTGCGGACGGAGTTGCCGCAGGCCTCCCGCGTCGTCAGACCTGCTTCTCCAAGCCGCCGCATCGCACCTTCCACGTCGTGCAGCTTGAGGAAGTGGAACTGCACGTTCTGACGGGTGGTGATGTGACCGAAGCCGCGCGAGTAGCGGTCGGCGACATCCGCCAGTGCCTCGATGTGCGTACCGGTCAGCAGGCCCTGAGGGATCTTGACGCGCAGCATCTGTGCATCGTCACTCTGCCGCTGTCCGTAGGTCCCGCGCACGAGCCGGAAGGCCCGCCACTGGTCCGCCGCGATCTCGCCGCGCTCGAATCGGCCGAGCACGTCCACGAACTCGTCGATCTCCGCTTCGTCGGCGAACGACAGCCGCGAACGGCCCGTGCTCCCGCTCACTTCAGTAGGTGCCATCTGTCCTCTCCCTTACCGTCCGGCGCCGGCCGCGGCTCGTACCGGCTCCGCCGTTCCCACCCCGCCGAGCAGCGCCTGCAGTCGAACGACCTCTCCAATCACGATCGTTCCGGGCCCGTCGTCCGCGAGGTCGAAGCCGCAGGCGAGCTCCGCCAGCGTCGCCGTTCGCGTCGCGCTCTTCCGCGTCGATGCGTTCAGCAGAACCGCGGCGGGCGTGTCGGGTCTCCAGCCAGCGCCGAGGAGCAGTGCGGCGATGTCAGACCCGTGTGCGAGCCCCATCATGACGACGACCGTCACACAATTCGGTGCCAGACCGGCGAGGATCGGCCGGTACGCACCCTCGGCATGACCCGACACAACGAGGAAGCCGCTCGCCAGGCCGCGGTGCGTCACCGGAATCCCGGCGAGCGCCGCCGCCGAGACCGCCGCGCTGATGCCCGGCACGACTTCGAACGCAATCCCGGCGGCTCTGAGCGCCAGGGCCTCCTCGCCGCCCCGGCCGAATACGAACGGATCTCCGCCTTTGAGCCGCACCACCCGCTGACCGCTGCGCGCAGCGCGGATCAGCAGCGCGTTGATGAATTCCTGCCGCACGGCCGGGCGTCCGGCGCGCTTGCCGACGTAGATGCGGCGGGCCCTGGGCGCCAGTGCCAGCGCGTCTCTGTCGACGAGCGCGTCGTAGACCACGAGGTCGGCCTCGGCGAGCCGCCGCGCGGCCTTGCGCGTCAGCAGGTCCGGATCGCCAGGTCCGGCACCGACGAGCGCGACGCGGCCGACACGCTGCTCATGCCGGATCATGACGTCCGCGCCTCGCCGGCTGCCGCTGCGCTGCGGCGCCGGTACAGTCCGATCAGCGCGTCGAGCAGCAGGGGTCGGCGCCGCTCCATCGGCACCCCATTCGCCAGCCAGCGGCGCCTGGCCTCCCGTGCGCACGTCATCCAGCCGTCGAGGTCCTCCGGCAGCAGCGCCTCGAGCCCTTCGCGCAGCAGCCCCGCCAGTGCCGGCGCGTCGCCGTCCGTGGAGAGTGCGATGGTGACGCCGCCGCGGCGGAGAATGGCCCCAGCGTAGGCGCTGGCGTTCTCGACATCGTCCACCGCGTTCACGAAGATCCCCCGGAGGGCCGCTTCACGGGCGACCTCGGCGTTCACCTCCCGCGGAGCGGCGGCGACCACATAGCAGACGCCGTCGAGGTCGGACGGCTCGAAGGGCCGCCTGGCCGCCGTGACTGGTGCGGCGGCGATCCCGGCGGAGATCACCGGCGACACGACCGTCACATCAGCGCCGGCCTCGAGCAGCGCGCGCAGCTTTCCCGTCGCGACCCCTCCGCCGCCGACGAGCAGTACGCGCCGACCTCCCAGCTTCAGAAAAACAGGAAACACCGTGGATGACCTTTCGCAGACAAAACAAAAGCCCGGCAAGCAACATGGCCTGCCGGGCTTTGATCTGATGACTGGACGCGCTGTAACTAATCTCTGCGCACGCTCATGCAACAAGACTCCGGCCCCGGCAGCCCATATGGGCTGCCCGGCAACAACAGATGCAGAGGGCCTGTGCGGCGTTCACACAGGCACAGTAACCAGCCGATGCGGCCTGTGTCAAGTGCTGCGGTTATAAATAATCATTATGAAAACTTGCAGCGGATCAAATCGCCTAATTGACCGCCCGCGGCACGGCTCCGTATACTCGCTGTTGATCACCACGCCGCGCTGCTGTTCGGCGAAATTGAGGAGTCGCTGTGCACGATGCAGTTGCCGGGCGCGAGATCGTCGTGCCGGGCTCCATCAGTAACCTGGGTTCGGGCTTCGATGCCCTCTCGCTGGCCGTGCAGCTGTATCTCCGCGTGCGCATTCTCGACGTCCTGCCGGACGCCCCGGACACGCTCCAGTGCCAGGTCGTCGGCCGGCCGATCACCGGGGAGAATCGCATCTCCACGGCGTTTGCCCGCGCCCGTGCCGTCAGTGGGGTGCCGGCGCCAGGGCTGCGGGTCGAAGTGCGCAGTGACATTCCGCTCCGGGCGGGCCTCGGCGGCAGCGGCGCCGCGACGGTTGCGGGGCTGCGTCTGTACGAGGCCGTGACCGAGCCGCGTGCCGCGGAAGACTGGCTGCGCCTCGGCTGCGAAATCGAGGGGCATCCCGACAATGCCGCGGCCGCGCTTCTGGGAGGTTTGACGGTGAGCTGCCAGCACGCCGACGGGCCTGTGACGGCGCGGTCGTGCGCGTGGCCCTCCGAGATAAGGCTCGTGGTGGCGACGCCGCACCTGGAAGTGGCGACGGAAGATGCGCGGCGTGTGCTGCCGGAGAGCATCCCGCTCCGAGACGCGGTGTTCAACCTGCAGCATGCGCTGCTGCTCGTGCACGCCGTCCGCAGCGGCCGGCCGGAAGATCTGCGCGAAGCACTGCGGGACCGCTGGCACCAGGCGGTCCGTGCCCCCTTCGTGCCTGGCCTGACGGAGGCGCTCGCGCTGGAACATCCTGCGCTGCTCGGGGCGTGCCTCAGCGGCTCCGGGCCGTCGGTGGTTGCGTTCACCAAGGAGAGCGCTGTCATCGTCGAGCTCCTGCGGAACCTTTACGAAACCCTGGGTGTGCCGTGCAGCGTGAGAGTGCTGGCGGCGCAGCCGCCTGCCGGGACGGCCGAACGCCGCCCGAACCCGGCCGACCGTCAACCTCGTAGGCCCGACCTTTCAGGTCTGGCGTGAAAGAGCTCGCGTGAAATTCAGACTCCGCTGTCATCTGTGCAAGACCAGTTTCACCACCGGGGCCCTCTGGGTCTGCGACCAGTGTCTCGGCCCGCTCGAGGTCACCTACGACTACGAGGCCATCGCGTCGGAGCTCTCCCGCGCGCTCATCGAATCCCGTCCGAAGAATCTCTGGCGCTACCGCGAGCTGCTGCCGATCGAAGGGGAGCCCCGCACGGGCCTCCACTCCGGCTTCACGCCGCTCGTCCGCGCCGACCGGCTCGCGGCCCGTCTCGGCGTCAGCGAGCTCTACGTGAAGGACGACTCCGTCAACCATCCGACGTTCTCCTACAAGGACCGCGTCGTGTCGGTGGCGGCCACGCGCGCGGTGGAGCTCGGGTTCCAGATGTTCGCCTGCGCATCGACGGGCAACCTGGCGAACAGCGTCGCGGCGCATGCCGCGCGGCTCGGACTCGCCTGCAGCGTGTTCATTCCCGACAACCTGGAGCCGGGCAAAGTCGCCGGATCGAGGATCTACGGGCCGCGCATCATCGCCGTCCACGGAAACTATGACGACGTGAACCGGCTGTGCACGCAGGTGGCAGACAAATACGGCTGGGGGTTCGCCAACGTCAATCTGCGCGCGTACTACGCGGAAGGCGCGAAGACCTACGGCTTCGAGATCGCCGAGCAGCTCGGCTGGCGCTTCCCGCGGCACGTCGTGTCGCCCGTCGCCGGCGGGACGCTCCTGCCGCGGATCCTGAAGGCGTTCGACGAGCTGCGCCGCGTGGGGCTCGTGGAGGGGGAGCTGCCGTCCATTTACGCCGCGCAGGCCGCCGGCTGCGCCCCGGTCGTGCGGGCTCTCGAGGCAGGCCTCGAGTTTCCCGAACCGGTCAAACCCGACACCATCGCCAAATCCATCGCCATCGGCAACCCTGCCGACGGGTTCCAGGTCCTGCACGCCGTCCGCTCGACCAACGGGGCCGGGGCGACCGTTGAGGACGATGAGATCCTGGACGGCATCCAGCTCCTGGCGGAAACCGAAGGCATCTTCACGGAACCGGCCGGTGGGGTCACGGTGGCGGCGACACGGAAGCTCGTCGAGCGCGGTCTCCTCCCGCGGGACGAATCGATCGTCATCTGCATTACCGGCAACGGGTACAAGACAATCGAGGTGATGAGCGGCCGCGGCACGGAGCCGATCCGCATCGGCCGATCGCTCGCCGATTTCGAGGCAGCCGTCGCGGCGGATCCGGTCGGCCGGACATGACGCCGCTGCCGCTGCCGCGTGCATCTCGCGCGTCTCGTCCTCGGGGCCTCAGCCCCGGAGGCCGGTGAGCATGGCGACCTATCAGGCGGTCTTCCGGTGCGCGAACGGGTGTGCCGGGGACCACGCGATCTGGCAGGCGATCTATCGCTGTCCCCGCTGCGGCGGTCTGCTGCAGGTCGCGCACGACCTGGACGCACTGAAGGATCGCGCTCCCGCGGCCTGGATGCGCCTGTTCGACGACCGGTACAAGCGGACCGCATGGCCCTACGGCTCCGGGGTCTGGGGCAAAAAGGAATGGGTCTGCCCCGGCCTTCGGAACGAGAACGTCGTCTCCATGGATGAAGGGGGGACGAATCTGCTGTGGGCCGAGCGCTACGGCGCGGAGCTCGGCCTCGGCGACCTGTGGATCAAGCAATGCGGGAACTCCCACACAGGATCCTTCAAGGACCTGGGAATGACCGTGCTCGTCTCGGTGGTCCGGCAGATGATCGCCGACGGCGCCGGCATTCGCGCCATTGCCTGCGCATCCACGGGGGACACGTCCGCCGCGCTGGCCGCCTACGCCGCCGCCGCCGGCATTCCGGCCATCACGATCCTGCCGCGTGCGAAAGTGACGCCGGCGCAGCTCGTGCAACCGCTCGCCAGCGGCGCGCGTGTGCTCGCGCTCGACACCGACTTCGACGGCTGCATGAAAATCGTGCAGCAGCTGGCCCAGGACGAGGGCGTCTACCTGGCGAATTCCATGAACAGTCTGCGGGTCGAGGGGCAGAAGACGCTCTCGGTCGAGATCGTGCAGCAGTTCGACTGGACGGCGCCGGACATGATCATCGTCCCGGGCGGCAATCTCGGCAACGTCACCGCCATCGGCGCCGGGTTCGATCAGATGCAGGCGCTCGGGCTGATCTCGAAGCGGCCGCGCATCGTCGTCGGTCAGGCGGCAGCAGCCAGTCCGCTCTACGCCGCCTATCGCAACGATTGGCATTTCGAGCCGGTCACGGCGCGGCCGACGGCCGCCTCGGCGATTCAGATCGGCAATCCCGTGTCGGTCAGCAAGGCGATCCGCACGCTGCAGCGCTACGACGGCCTTGTCGAAGAGGCGACGGAGGACGAGCTCGCCAACGCCGCCGCGCGCGCCGATCGCAGCGGCCTGTTCAACTGCCCCCACACCGGGGTCGCGCTCGCCGTTCTCGAAAAGCTCGTCCTGCGCGGCGAGATCCGAAAGACCGACAGGGTCATCGTGATTTCGACCGCCAGCGGCTTGAAGTTCGCGGATTTCAAGGTGGCGTATCACACGGGCACGCTGCCCGGCGTGGCCCCCCGGTACGCGAATCCGCCGATCGAGCTCCCCAATGATTACGATGCCGTCCGGCGGGCTCTCGATGCGGCGACCGTGCCGGGGAGCGCGTAGCGTGGGGGCCACGAGACGCATTCCTGAAGTCTGGAAATTCGGCGGCGCGTCTCTGGCCGACGCAGGCGCGATCCAGCGTGCGGTCACGCTGATGGCCAGCGAGCGCGGACCGCTCGTGGTCGTCGTGTCTGCGCTCGCCGGCGTCACCGACCTCCTGCTCGCCGGGGCACGCGCGGCCGCCAGGGGTGGACGCAGCGATGCCGCCCGCACGGCGGCCGAATTCCTCCGGCTGCACCGAGCCGCCGTGCGCGCCCTGCTGCCGCCCGGCGGGCCGCGGCGGCAACTGCTGGCGAAGCTCGATGCCGCGGCGCGCGAGTACCGGGACCTCTGTGCGGCCGTCACCGTGCTCGGACACATGGAGCCGCGTGCCTCGGATACGCTGGTCTCCCGCGGCGAACGCCTGTCGGCGGCCATCGTGGCGGCCGCGCTCGCGCGAGCCGGACGGCGGGGGATCTATGTCGATGCCACCGAGTGCATCGTGACCGATCACCACTATGGTGAAGCCGCTCCCGATCTGGCCGAGACCACCCGGCTTGCGAAACGCAGGCTCGGGCCTCTGCTCAGAGACGGCGGCGTCGCGGTCGTCCCGGGCTACATCGGCCGTGCGCCGGACGGCAGCGTGACGACGCTCGGTCGTGGCGGCTCGGATCTGACGGCGACGCTGCTCGGGCGCGCACTCGGCGCGCGGCGGGTCGTCCTCTGGAAGGACGTGCCCGGTATCCTTACCGCCGATCCGCGCGTCGTGCCTGACGCACGCCTGATCCCGGAGCTGCACCACCGCGAAGCGGCCGAGGTCGCCTATTACGGCGCGAAGGTGCTGCACCCGCGGGCATTGATTCCGCTCGCCGGCACGCGCACCGTTCTGCGGGTGCGCTCGTTCGTCGATACGAGTGCCGCCGGGACCGATGTCTCCGCGCGACGGCCCGCCCGCCAGCACCCGGTCAAGGCGCTGGCCACGGTGCGCGACCAGGCGGTCGTCACGGTCTCCGGCAAGGGCATGGTCGGCGTGCACGGCATTGCCGCGCGCACGTTTGCGGCAGTAGAGGCCGAACGCCTGTCGGTGTCGACCATCTTCCAGGCGTCGTCCGAAAGCTCCATCGGGTTCACGATTCCGCAGGCCGAAGCCGACCGCGCGGTCGCCGGCCTGCGCCATGCGTTCCGCGAGGAGCTGCACAAAGGATTGATCGACACGGTCACCGCCTCGAGCGGGAAAGCGGTCATTGCCGTCGTTGGTGAAGGCATGGCCGGCACGCCGGGGGTCGCCGCACGGGTCTTTTCGGCGCTCGCCGCCAGCAGCATCAATGTGGTGGCGATCGCGCAGGGCTCGTCGGAGCGGAACATCTCGCTCGTCGTTGCGGCGGCGGACGCGCCGGAGGCCGCGAGGCGGATCCACGCGGCCTTCCAGCTCTCGAAGATCGGCGGGGGTGTGCCGAAACCCGCGACCGGCACGGACGTCGTGCTGCTCGGCTTTGGCCGTGTCGGGCGGGCGCTCGCCGAGCAGATCGTCGCGTCGGACCGCGCCGACGTCCGCGTGGTCGGGCTCGTCGATCACACCGGTTACATCTTCGAGTCTCGCGGGTTCTCACGCCGGCGGCTGCTGGACCTGGTGCGCCGCAAGAATGACGGCGCATCCCTCGCGGCACTCGGGGGACAGCCCGGATCGGCCGCCGAGGCGCTGGCGGTCATGGCGAGCCATGCCGTCTCGCGCCCTGTGGTCGTGGATGTCACGGCCGGAGAAACGGGCGATCTGCTGCTCGGTGCGCTGAGGCACGGTTTCGACGTCGTGCTCGCCAACAAGAAGCCGCTCGCGGGTTCGTTGAAAAGCTACGCCGCGCTCGTGTCGACCGCCAGCGCCGACGGCCGGCGGCTTCGGTACGAAGCGACGGTCGGCGCCGGGCTGCCGATCATCGACACCTATCAGAAGCTCGTGCAGACCGGCGATCGGGTCCTGCGGGTGGAGGGGTGCGTCAGCGGTACGTTGATGCACGTGCTGTCGGAGGTGTCGGCGGGGCGACTGTTTTCTTCGGCCGTCCGCGAGGCCGTGACGCTCGGCTACGCGGAGCCGGATCCGCGGGACGATCTGTCGGGACGCGATGCGGCACGGAAGGCGCTGATCCTGGCGCGCCTGCTCGGCTACCGCGGTCCGGCGCCGACGCCGGATAATCTGGTGCCCCGCGCGCTCGGGGTTCTCTCGCCGGCCGCCTTCATGGAGCGGCTGCCCTCGGTCGACGCCGCATGGGCCGCTCGCGTCGCGCGGGCGTCGGCGCGCCGGCAGGTGCTTCGGTACGTCGTGACCGCCACCTCCCGAGGCGTCTCGGCCCGGCTCACGGCGGTCCCGGCGATGAGCCCGATGGGGGCGCTCCAGGGGACGCGCAATCTCGTCGCCTTCACCACGACGCGCTATCGGACCGAGCCGCTGGTGATCAGTGGACCGGGGGCCGGTGCCGCCGTGACGGCGGCAGGCATCCTGAACGACATCCACTCGTTCTCGGCCGGCTGATGCGGGACCCTGCCCTGACCGGAGCCAGCGGTTTGAGCTACGGCGATCTGCTCCGGCTGATCCTGACGAGCCGCGTCTACGACGTGGCGCACGTGACGCCGCTCTGGCCTGCCGCGCGGTTGTCACACCGCCTCGGCAACGAGGTGCTGTTGAAGCGCGAGGACCTGCAGCCGGTCTTCAGCTACAAGCTCCGCGGTGCGTACAATCCGGATGGCGCATCTTTCCGCCAAAGAGCGGGCAAAAGGGGTGATCGCCGCGAGCGCCGGCAACCACGCGCAGGGGGTCGCGTATGCCGCCCGGTATCTCGGGATTCGCGCCGTGATTGTGATGCCGCAGACGACGCCGGAGATCAAGATCGATGCCGTGCGGGCCCTCGGTGCGGAAGTGGAGCTCGCCGGCGACAGCTACACGGATGCGACGGTGCGGTGTGATGCTCTCGCCGAGGCGACCGGCCTCATCCCGATCCACCCCTTCGACGATCCGCTGGTCATCGCCGGGCAGGGAACCATCGGCGACGAGATCCTGCGCGACCGGCTCGGCGACGTCACGGCCATCTTCGTGCCCGTGGGCGGCGGCGGCCTGATCGCGGGCATCGCGGGCTACGTCAAGGCCGTCAAGCCGTCGGTGCGCGTGATAGGCGTCGAGCCGTTCGAAGCGGACGCGATGTACCGGTCGCTCGCGGCGGGGCGGCGCGTCGTGCTGGACCGCGTCGGCATCTTTGCCGACGGCGTCGCGGTGCGGGAAGTCGGCGCGCTGACGTTTCCGATCGTGCAGGCGGCCGTCGAGGAGATCGTCCGGGTGTCGAACGACGAAATCTGCGCCGCCATCAAGGATGTGTTCGACGATACGCGGTCGATCATGGAGCCGGCCGGCGCGCTGGCGGTGGCAGGGCTGCGTGCCTGGGTGCGGCGGACCGGAACGGCCGGCGCCAGGCTCGCGGCGGTGCTGAGCGGCGCGAATATGAATTTCGACCGCCTCCGCTTCGTGGCTGAACGGGCGGAGCTGGGCGAGGCGCGCGAAGCGCTGTTCGGCGTCACCATCCCGGAACGGCCGGGCGCCTTCCGCGAGTTCTGTGCCACGATCGGCCGGCGCGTCGTGACCGAGTTCAACTATCGCCTGAGCGGCCGGGACGAGGCGCACATCTTCGTCGGCGTGGCGACGCAGTCGCGGCAGGACGCGGCGGACCTGGCGAGCGTCTTGATCCGCGCCGGTTACCCCACGCTGGACTTGACTGACAATGAGATGGCCAAGCTCCACGTACGACATATGGTCGGCGGCCGTACGCGTCATGTCGCCGAGGAGTTCGTCTGCCGGTTCGAGTTCCCCGAGCGCCCCGGGGCGCTGATGGAGTTTCTCGAGAAGCTCGGAGGCCGCTGGAACATCAGCCTGTTCCACTACCGGAACCACGGCGCCGACTTCGGCCGGGTGCTTGCGGGTTTCGAAGTGCCGGAGGGGGACGCGGCCGGCTTCGACATGTTCCTCGAAGGGCTCGGCTACCGCTGTCAGCGCGAGCGCGACAACGTGGCGTATCAGATGTTCCTGTGAGCGATCACGCTGCCCGGTGGACGACCTTGCCGCCGACGGCGGTCAGCGCGACCTTCACGTCGCGGATCCGCTCTGGCGGAATGTCGAAGATGTTGCGGTCGAGCATGACGAAATCCGCAAGCCGTCCCGGGGCGAGCGTCCCCTTTCGCGATTCTTCGAACGAGGCATAGGCCGCGCTGGATGTGTAGGCGCGGACGGCTTCCTCCACGGTGATCTTCTGCGCCGGCACCCAGCCACCGGGGTGCTTGTCGTCGAGCGTCCGGCGGGTGACGGTCCTTGAGGGCGCCGACGCGCAGCCAGTCATCGTTGCGTCCATCGGCGCCGCCATGCGTCCTCGCCTCGACGGTGCGCTGCAGACGCGGCCAGTCGGCGGGCGGCACGGCCGCATAGATCCGCGTCGTGAGCGAGCCGGCCTTGCGCGCGCGGGCGAACGTGTCGAGCTCGCCCCACGTGCCCATGTTGTGGACGGACGTGACGCCGCGCGCGGCGTTGCGGGCCGGCAACCAGGTTCGCGTCACGACGCAGCTCGTCGACGCCCCCGGCTCCACGGTGATCTGGTCGCACACGGCGCAGGCGCCGGTGGGGGACCTCTTCAGCCTTCAGGACGATCTTGCCGGGCGCATCGTCGAATCGCTGTCGCGGCCGCTGAGATGCTGAAGCCGGACGTGCCTTCGTCGGCCGCCGCCTATGAGCTGTATCTGCGGGCCAACGAACTGAGCCGCGACTCGACGCACTGGAGCGAGGCGCTCGCCCTGTACGACCGCTGCGTCACGGAGGATCCGCATTACGCCACCGGCTGGGCGGGGGTCGGCCGGATGCCCCGGATGATCGGCAAGGTACCTGGGCACCGGGACGGCGGAGCACCAGGCGCGCGCCGAGCACGCTCTGAATCGCGCGCAGGGGACCGCGTGTTAGGGGTGGCGCATCCCGTTTGATACAATCAAGGCCTAAGACCGGCGGGTCGCACCGCGGTCCGGAACCTGTGCAATCTCAGCCTGCGAACCGCGTCAGGGCCGGAAGGCAGCAGCGCTAAGTAGTCACTGACATGTGCCGCAGGCCCTCCGGGCCGCGGTGGGACCCGCCG
>JBBECO010000053.1:0-13918 GCA_040881785.1 Vicinamibacterales bacterium | reverse complement strand
CTAAGTAGTCACTGACATGTGCCGCAGGCCCTCCGGGCCGCGGTGGGACCCGCCGTTCACCATTGCACCCTTACTTCAGCATTCAGCATTCAGAATTCAGCATTGCAAGTGTCCTATCAGGTTCTGGCGCGGAAGTGGCGACCGCAGAAGTTCGATGACGTCATCGGACAGCGCGGTGTCACGCAAACGCTTCGCAACGCCATTGCGGCGAAGCGGATTGCGCAGTCGTTCGTCTTCTCGGGGCCTCGCGGCGTCGGCAAGACGACCACCGCCAGGATCCTCGCGCGCGGACTGAACTGCGTGGACGGCCCCACCGCCGACCCCTGCGGCGTCTGCGACGCCTGCGTCGAAATCGCGCAGGGGCGCGACATGGACGTCATCGAGATCGACGCGGCCACGAACACCCAGGTCGACAACGTCCGCGAGGTCATCATCGCGAACCTCGGCGTCCGGCCGGCGCGCAACCGCTTCAAGATCTTCATCATCGACGAGGTGCACCGCCTGTCGAAGCAAGCCTTCGACGCCCTCCTCAAGTCGGTCGAAGAGCCCCCGCCTCACGTCGTCTTCATGATGGCGACGACCGAGATCGACAAGGTCCCGCAGACGATCCAGTCGCGCTCGCAGGTCTTCGAGCTGAAGCTGATCGGCGTGAAGCAGATCGCCGAGCAGCTCCGCGCCATCGCGACCGCCGAAGGCATCGAGATCGACGACGCCGCCATCATGCTGATTGCGCGGGCGGGCGACGGCAGCATGCGCGACGCGCAGAGCGCCTTCGACCAGGTCATCGCGTTCGCCGGCAGGGAGATCTCGTCGGACGATGTCGCGACCGTCCTCGGGCTCGTGCACCGCGACCTGCTGCTCGACATCGCCGACGCCGTGGCGAACGAGGATGCGCCGGCGGTGTTTGCGCTGGCGGGCCGTGCCGTGGAGTCAGGCTACGAGCTGCGCTCGGTCGTGCGCGAGCTGGCGCGCCTCACGCGCGACCTCCTGGTCGTGAAGATCGATGCGTCGCGCGCCGCGGATCCCGAGATCGCGGCCGAAGGGCAGGAGCGGACGCGGATCATCGCGCTCGCGCCACGGTTCTCGCCCGAGGACCTCATGCGCGCCTTCGAGGTCCTGACGAAGGCCGAGTACGAGATCCGCGGGTCCGCGCAGCCTCGGTATCACCTGGAGATGGCGCTGCTGCGGTGGATCCACCTGCGGAAGCTCGTGCCGTTGTCGGATCTGATCGACGGGTTGGACACGGGCGGACCCGTGCCCTCGCGCGCCGGCGCTGGCGCGCCGGCCGGAGCCCGCACGGCGCCCTCAGCCGGCATCGCCCGTCCAGTGGCGCCGCCGCGTCCACCGGCTGCCGGCGCCGCCACGGTGAAGGCGGTCGAGGCGCGGCGGGAGGCGCCAGCGCGTCCCGCTCCGCCGTCCGCGCCGCCGGCGGCCCAGCCGTCGAGGGACGAGCCCGTCGCGCCCGGCGCGATGAAGGACGCCTTCCTCGAGGAGGTACGCAAGGCCAAGAAATTCTTCCACGGCACCGTCGTGGCGATGGCTCAGAAGATCGAGCACGACGTCGACAGGATCGTCTTCACGTTCGGCCCGCACCACCGGGCGTTGCGCGCGCAGCTCGATCAGAACCGCGCCTACCTGGAGGATGTCGCGTCGCGGCTCGCCGGGCGTCGCATGCACGTCGTCTCGGCCGAAGGGGTGCCAGCCGCCGGCACCCCGCCCGCCGCGGGCGCACCCGGCCGCGCCGCCGCGCCGCCCGATGACCGCAAGAATGCGCTGACGCAGCAGGCGCTCGAAGACTCAGGCGTCCAGGCCATGCTCGACGTCTTCGCCGCTGAAATCAAGGACGTCGAGGAGAGATAGCCCCGAGCCCCGAGCCCCGAGCACCGACAAGGATCAACCGAATGAATATCCAGCAGATGATGAAACAGGCGCAGCAGATGCAGGAGCGCCTTCAGAAACAGATGGCCGAGCTCCGCGTCGAGGCCACGGCCGGCGGCGGCATGGTCACCGTCGTCGTCAACGGCTCGAAGCAGCTGCAGTCGATCAAGATCGACCCCGAAGCGGTGTCGAAAGACGACGTCGAGATGCTGCAGGACCTCATCCTCGCCGCCATGAACGACGCTCACCGCAAGGCCGATGAAGCCATGTCGGAACAGATGGGCGGCATGATGGGCGGGATGAAGATCCCCGGCATGTTTTGATGCAGCGGACCGATCCTCTCGCGAAGCTGATCGAACAGCTTCAGCGGCTGCCGGGCATCGGCGCCAGGAGCGCCCAGCGCCTGGCGTACCACCTCCTCAAGACCCCGCGCGAAGACGTGGATCGGCTGGCCGACGCCATGCGCGAGGTCAAGGAGCGCGTCACCTACTGTTCCATCTGCAGCAACATCACCGACGCCGACCCGTGCTTCTTCTGCACCAATCCCTCGCGTGACCAGACGCTCGTCTGCGTCGTCGAAGAGCCCGAGAACGTCAACGGCGTCGAGCGCACGCGGCAGTTCAACGGCCTCTACCACGTGCTGATGGGGGCGCTGTCGCCGCTGCATGGTGTCGGCCCTGACGACCTGAAGATCAAGGAGCTCCTGCGGCGTGTCGCCGGCGGGACCGTGACCGAAGTCGTGCTGGCGACCAATCCCAACGTGGAAGGGGAAGCGACGGCGATCTACCTGGCGAAGCTGCTCAAGCCGCTGGGGATCAAGGTCACCCGCATCGCGATGGGCGTCCCGGTCGGCAGCGACCTCGAATACGCCGACGACGTCACCATGCAGAGAGCGATGGAAGGGCGACGGGAAGTCTGATTGTCGATCGTCGAGGGTCGATTGGGGATTTGATTGGGGATTGGGGATTGGATTGCTGATTGCTGATTGCTGATTGCCGATTGCCGATTGCCGATTGCCGATTGGCGCCAGTCCCAATCCTCAATCCCCAAATCCAATCCTCAATCCCCCAATCCCCAATCAAATCCCCAATCCCCAATCACAGAATCCAAATCGACAATCGACAATCGACAGTCGACAATCGATCAGGCCGCGACCGTCTCCTCATCGCGCAGCAGGTCTCTCAGCTTCAGGACCAGGCTGACCCAGTAGACGTTCGAGCCGATCGCGGCCAGGATCACGATCCCCGGCAGGATGTTGAGCAGCGCGAAGGCCATGATCCCGTAAGGCATCGCCGCGCGCGTGGCCACGAACGACACGCGCCAGATGATCCGTTCCCAGAAATTCGGCTCGGACTTGAAGCGCTCACGGACGACGGCGTGCAGCCGGTTGGGCTGTCCGCCGGTGATCCGCGCCCGCAGGTAGATGAGGAGCGCGAAGGTGATGAGGGTGCCGATGAGCGCCAGGCCCCCGATCCAGTAGAAGACCTCGAACCCCGTCTGATGCACGGCGCCGACGGCCAGACCGATGAAGATGGCGATGTAGTACGAATAGTCGCCGTAGGTTTCGATCCAGCAGCCCAGCGCAGACTCCTGGTACTTGAGGCGCGCGATCTCACCGTCACAGCCGTCCAGGACGCTCGCCGCGAGGGAGAGGAAGCCGGCGAGGACGCCCGGCCAGTACGCGCCGATGCTGAACAGCCATCCCGCGTAGAAGCCCACCGCCACGAGCATCACCGAGAGCTGATTGGCGGTCAGCGGCGTGCGGATCAGCGCGACGCTGATCGGCAGCGAGATCCGGCGGTTGAAGCGCGCCACCCTGGCGTCGGTGTCCTTGTAGCTGGATCGGCGCAGCGTGGCTTCGGCGGCCGGAAGATCCTCGGCCGTGCGCATCCGCACCGCGAGCCGCGCCCGGCCGTACGACACGTCGTCGCCGGACGGCCGGTCGGCGATCGCCGCGCGTGCCCGGAGCGCCGCGGCCAGCGCCTGCCGGTCCGTCGCGTCGGCAGCCGTCAACCGCAGCACGCCGCTCACGGGCCATCCTTCGCCCGGTGACACATCTCGGATCTCTCCCGCGCCGGCGGCATGGGCGGCGGCGTCCGCGAGCAGCGCCGGCGACACGAGCGTGCCGGCGCCGACCGCCGTGACCGTGCGTTGCGGATCCAAGGCCCCGAGAGCGGCGCGCCAGTCCTCGTCGTTGCGCGCCACCGTCACGGCCCCGCCGAACGTCTGGAGCATTCGCTCGAAACGGCGATCGCCGGCGTCGCCGTCGCCGGTCCAGATGACGATGCGCGAGTAGGTCGCACGAAAGGCCGACCGGACGATCCGTTCGCTCAGGGGAAGTCCGGCGAGCCGCGCGTGCGGCGGCACCGGGACGGCCTCGTCCCGCATGACGTAGAGCAGGACTGGACCGGGCTCTCCCGGCGTGACCGTGGCCGTGGGTTCCTGACCTGTCACGCGTGGTCGGCGCGAACCGCGCGGATAGATCGCCAGGCCGACACCCGCCCAGAAGAGGCCGCGAATACGGCGCGTCAGCGCAAGGGCGGCGCCGCCGGCGGCCATCCCGGCCGCGCTGGCGGCCGCGAGGCTTGATGCCTCGAGCGCGCCGAGGTTCGCCGGGATGAACGCCGAGGCGAAGCTGGCCACGCGCGAGAACGTCTCGACCGCGAGCGCACCCACAGCCGAGACGGGCGTGCCGCTGGCTTTCAGGATGACCCAGGCTTCGAGACCCATCAGCACGTACGACACGACCGTCGCCGTCAGGAGGACGACGAGGCGCGAGGGATGGCTTCGCACCAGCGCGAGCATCTGGCGTTCGACCGACGCGATGAAGCGCGCGATGCGGCCGGCGGCGATCGTGGTCCCGAACCGGCGGTCCCACGCGCTGAAGGCGGCATGGACGTACGTGCCGCGGCCGCTGAGCACCAGGCCCGTGAAGAGTGCGACGACGGCCGCGCCGAGGGCAAAGGCGCGGAAGACCCGGAACCACACCGGCGTCAAGGGCAGGACCGCGAGGGCGATCACCGAGCCGAGGCCGACGATCAGCGTCGTCCCGATCATGTAGGCGAGACGCTCGAGCGCGACCGCGGCCGTGGCCTCACGCGGGTCGACGCGGTCGTCGAGCAGGACCACTTTGAGCGGCTCGCCGGCGATCCCTCGGAGCGTCAGATAGCTGAAGGCTTCGGCGGCGAGGCGCACACGCACGAGGCGCATGAAGCTGACGCGTCGTGGTGACGGAAAGCACCACGACCAGGCCCAGGTGCGTGCCAGGTGCCAGAGACCGCTGATGAGCAGTGCGAGGGGAAGCGCGACACCGAGGCGGCGGATCGTGCCGGCGGTCAGCGTCAGGTTGATGTAATAGAGCGCGGCCGCGAACAGCAGGATCCCGATGGCGAGCGCGCCCCAGCGGACCGCATTCCCCTTCCGGCCGGCGGTCATGCCGGTTCGGGCTCCGGCGTGCCGAACAGCGACTCGGCGGCCTGCACGTCTTCGAGCGTGTCGATGTCGCACCAGTTCGAGCCACCGATGTCGGCCGCGCGCATCAGGCCCCAGGCGGCCAGCCGCTGGACGCCGGCGCTCAGCGTCGTCTCACCCACGTCGATCGCTTCGTCGAGCGCGTCGAACAGCGCAGGGGTGAAGAGAAAGAGGCCCGTGTCGAGCGCATCCCACGTCTTCAGGTGTTTGCCGATGGCGACGATCCGGTCGCCGGCCAGGCGCACCTTGGTGGCTTCAGCCGCAATCAGCGGATCGTTCGTCGTCGTGTCGATGCCGAGGACCGAGTCGCGCGCGTCCACGTCCAGCGCAAGGAGGCGTCGCAGGACCGGCGCGTCGAACAGATGGTCCCCCATCAACAGCGCGAAACGCTCGCTCCTGCAGATCTCCCGCGCCCTGCGTGCCGACACGCCGTTCTCGAGGTCCCAGTCGGGGTTGCGGATGAAGTCCACCGACACGCCGGGGATCGCGTGGCGCTCGATGACGTCCTGGACGCGGCCGGCTTCGTAGCCGAGAACGACGTGCAGGTGCGACAGGCCGGCGGCCGCCGCCATCTCCAGTGTTCGGAGGATGAGCGGCTGCCCAAGGACGGCATGCAGCAATTTCGACTGATGCTGGGGGTTCTTGAATCGGTCCCCGTTGCCTGCGGCGAGGATGACGGCGTCCCTGACGGGGACGGACTGGACTGAGCTCACGCACGACCTCGAATCTGACGCAAAACGGCCGGTCTCCAATGGCTTTGACGCAAATCCCCGCATTCGCGGTTCACCCGTTTATGGGAGACCGCCTACCGGGGAAGGCGCCGGACGCCTGAATTTCGGCTCACTGCAGCCAGGCCCTGATTCGGTATGCAACAGTGATGCTCGGGTAAGGACAGGAGGGGATGGTAAGCGGGTGCGGCGGGTGCCGCGGGGGGTCAGACCTGGGTTTGACCCCGGTCTGACCCCGGTCTGACCCCGGACCGGACGAGGAGGGCGGCGCCGGTGAGCGCCCAGACCACGATTCGCCCCTTCCGGACGAGTGAGAAGGCGAATCCCACTCTGGCGTCCAGACCGACGAACGGCGTGAAGGCGGCCAATCCGGCCTCCGCCACGCCGAGCTGCAGGGGGACGAACTTGAAAGCCACGACCACCAGCCGGCTGGCGGTCTCGACGATGAAGGAGGTCAGGAGGGGCGGCGGCGCTCCGAGGATGCTCCACAGCGTCAGGTGCGTTTCGATCACGCCGAGGACGTGAAATCCTGCCTCGAGCAATGTGACCGGCACCAGCGCGCCAGGACGGCGGGACGCGAACGAGTAGATGTCCTGCTCGAGGGCGCGCAGCCGCGACCTCCGCGAGGTCGTCCCGTCGGCGGCCAGCGGCAGCCAGCGACCCAGCAGCGCCGGCCGCTTCCAGAGGACGACGAGGCTGACGGCGATGAGCAGCGCCATGCCGACGATCGCCAGGCGGCTGACATCGCGGATCTCGACCGGAAGCTCGAACGCAAAGAGCAGCGCGATGGTTCCCGCGGCGATCATCGCGGCCGTGGCGAGCGTATAGAAGATGTTCTCGACCGCCAGCGCCGTCAGCGCGGGCTGACCGGCGACGTGCCGCCTCGCGAAGGCCGCCTTGGCGGGCTCGCCGACCAGAGGCCCGAGCGGCGTCGCGTTGCCGAGCGCGTCGCCCGCGAGCACGGCGGCAAACGCGTCACGCAGGCGCAACCGGTGCGGCGGCTCGAGGCAGATCATCCAGGCGCCCGCTCGCACGAGGAACCGCAGACCGCCGAGCGCGACGATGGCCGGAAAGGCCCATCCGACGTTCCGCACCGCAGCCCAGGTATCCGCGACACCCAGCTTCCACAGGACCGCGGCCAGCACGGCGATGCCCGCGACGATGCTGATGATCGCCGTCGCGCTGACCGTCCGCCCCCGGGGAGCGGCATTCTGCGGTGTGTTCATTGACTGTCTTTGAGCCGTGTTGAACCCGCCTGCGCCCCGACTTCTCTCTGCGGGGCTTCGGCGGGCAAGCCGTGTTGAACCGTGTTGAACCGTGTTGAGCCGTGGCCCCTGTTGAACCGTGTTGGACCGTGGCCCGCCTTCGCCAAGGCTCCGGCGGGGAAAGCCCGTGTTGAACCGTGGCCCGTGTTGTACCGTGGCCCATCATATAATCGGCGGGTCATGCTCCCCGCGTTCCTCCAGACTCCCGCAGCCGCCATTCTGCTCGTGGGCGGGCTGCTGGCGTGCTTTGCCGGCTACCGCGTCTTCCGCGTCGTGCTCGGCATCTACGGCTTCATCCTCGGCGCGCTGCTCGCCACCAGTATCGTGGGCACCGAGCACACCATGTGGACGATCATCGCGTCAATCGGCGGCGGTGTCGCGGGCGCGCTGCTGCTGATCGCCGCGTACTTCGTGGGCGTTGCGCTGATTGGAGCCGGCCTCGGCGCGATGGTGGCGAATCTGATCTGGGCTGCGATCGGCGGGGAGCCTCACGTGGTGGTCGTGATCGTCCTCGCCATTGCCGGCGCGCTGGCGGCGCTTGCGCTGCAGCGGTACGTCATCATCGTGGCGACGGCGTTTGGCGGCGCGCAGACGGTCGTGGTCGGGGCCGCGGCGCTGATGGGGAACACGGCCGCCGCCGAAGCGGCCACCCGGACGGTCTACAGCGTGTATCCCCTCAACCCGATGCCAGGGACGGCGATGGATTCGGTCGCCGCGCTCGTGCTTGGCATGGCGGGCGTCCTCGTGCAATTGTTCATAACGGCCAAGGGCCGCAAGTAGGAGAGATATCGATGGCAACGTTTTCGAGGTCGGTGACGGTGGACTGGTCGGGTCCGATCATGGAGGGCAAGGGTGTCGCGAAGGCCGGGAGCGGCGCGTTCAGCCTGCCGGTGACGTTTCCCTCGCGCATCGGCGAGCCCGCGGGCACGACGAGCCCCGAGGAGCTGATGGCGGCGTCGCACGCGGCGTGCTACGCGATGGCGCTCAACGGCACGCTGGGGCGCAAGGGCGGCTCGGCGGCGCGCACGGTCATCACCGCGACCGTGACCGCCGACAAGGGTGAGTCGGGGATCACGCTGAAGTCGTCGAAGCTCCAGATCGTCGCCGAGGGGCTGAAGGGCATGGATGAGGCCGGCTTCAAGGAGGCAGTGCAGACCGCCGACAAGGGCTGCCCGATCTCGAACGCCCTACGCGCCGCGCTGACGATCGAGCACGCTATCGAGGTGAAATAGCTCCCCCGATCGCCGATTGCCGACCGTGATCGACAATCGGCGATCAGCGGTGCTAAAATCTCTATTTCCCCGCCTGATCCTCGGTAGCTCAATGGCAGAGCATCCGGCTGTTAACCGGAGGGTTGCTGGTTCGAGTCCAGCCCGAGGAGCCACTTTTTCTTAGGAAAATCTATCGAGTTCCGCTGTCGCCGACCGGCTGGTTACGTCACAGCTGTGACGTAACCCCTTGAAAACGCCAGCGACGCCGACCGCAGTTCATTCGGAAAAATCGCCCGTCGCCTGCTGAATTCTGCATGCGTACCGGAGGCACAACCGGCGGGTTGCACCGCGATGGATGTTGGCCTCGATAGATAGGGTTGCGGCGACGAGTTCAGCGATCGATAGCGTCTGGGCCTCCCATCGATTGGCGCGCGGTCTCGATCCGCATATGTCCAGTTTTTTATCAAAAAAACTGGACATCTTCTGTCTGCAGCCGGATACTCAAGGCGTGAGTCGAAAGAGAAAGGAACCGCCGGGCTCGGTTCGCGTCGCGCGCCTGGTCAGAGAGCGCATCCAGCAGGGCGGCGAACGCGTCTGGCGGCTTGAGGATTTTCAGGATCTGCCCTTCTCGACGACAGCCCGTGCGCTGTCCCGCTTGACCCATCGCAAAGTCATTGAGCGGCTCAGCAAGGGCGTCTACTACCGTGCCCGGCCGACCGCTTTCGGGACTAGCCGGCCCAACCCCGCTACGCTCAGCAGGCTCGCGTCCGACCGCAAAGACGTCTTCCCATCCGGCACGAGTGCCGCCAATCTGCTCGGTTTCACGACCCAGGCAGCACGCAGGGGCGAAGTCGCGACCAGCGCAGGCAGCCTTCCGCGCAAGCTTCTCGGACCCGACACCCTCATCCATACGAGACGTCCTGACGCGTGGTCGGAGTTGTCGACTGAGGATGCCGCACTCCTTGATTTCCTGAGAAGCCGAGGGAAGGCCAGTGAATTGCCGCCGGAGCAGACCGTCCAGCGGACCATGGCGCTGCTGTCGGAGAAGGGCCGGTACAACCGGCTCCTGCGCGTCGCTGCAACAGAACCGCCGCGTGCGCGCGCGCTCATCGGTGCGCTGGGCGAGCGACTTGGCATCAAGCGAGCCGCGCTGGAAACGCTGCGCGCGTCGCTGAATCCGCTCTCGCGTTTTGACTTCGGTGTCTTTGCGTCATTGCCGAACGCCACTCACTGGCAGGCGCGCAGGAAGCGCTGAATGAAGCTTTTCGAGCATCCGGATTTCGAGCAACTGGTCCTGCGAGCCCACGAGCACTTCCGGTCGCGAGGTGTGAGGCTTGCCATCATCGAGAAGGATTACTACGTCACGGAAGCCCTCCGGATCATCGCTGCCGCCAAGAACCGGGTGATTTTCAAGGGTGGTACGAGCCTGTCAAAGGGATGGAACCTGATTGACCGGTTCTCAGAGGACGTCGACATCTTCCTCGACCCGCGCGCATTCGATCCTGAACTCGGCAAGCGCGGGATTGATCGCGAATTGAAGGCCATGCGCGACGCCGTCGCGAAGCATCCGGCCCTTACTTTTGTGAAGGAAGAGAGCCAAACCATCGGCGGCTTTGGACGAAACGATCGCTTTGCCTACGAGCAGCGTTTCGGCGGCATTGGGGAAGTGGCGAACCGGGTCCTGCTCGAGGCCGGTGCTGCCAGCGGGCGCGAGCCCACCGAGGAAATCGAGTTGCGGTCGTACCTTTCAGGATTCCTCGAGTCGCAGGGTATGAGCCTGGGGGCTGACGATGAAGGCGCATTTCCGATGCGGCTGCTGCATTTCAGGCGGACGTTCGTCGAGAAGCTGTTTGCGATTCATGGCCGAGTGGAACTGTTGAAACGTGACGGAAGGCCGCTCGGCACGTACGCGCGCCATTATTACGACTTGTTCAAGCTGTCAGGCCAGGAAGCCGTGATCGCGATGCTGAAATCCGAGGAATATACAGCGATCAAAGAAGACTACGACAAGATCAGCCGCGAATACTTCTCGGCCAGCTACTTCTACCCCAAGGACATGGCGTTCGCGAACAGCGATGCGCTGTTTCCGCCGAGCGACCTCGCTGCCGTTCTGGCGGCTGACTACGAAGCGCAGTGCACGCAGCTCTGCTACGGCCCCTATCCATCGTGGGCTGAGGCCTTAGCTCGATTCGAGAGCTTGCGGGAGTTGCTCTAACTTAGCGAGGAGAAGAGGGCGCGCAGTTCGCGCACGATGGTCGTGACCATCCGTTCGATCGAATGAGACGACTCGTTCTCCCAACCCCCCGCGCGCCACCGTCATCACGTCGGACGTCTCGCGGTTATCAGTGGATGGACATTGGGAGCCGACGCCCAACGGTGGCTCAGTGCCCGCCAAATGGCATCGAGTACGAAGTTCAGCTCTTTGCCCACGTCTTCCGCAAGGAAGCGCAACACCAGATAACCATTCTCCTGGAGCAACTGGTCTTTGCGCCGGTCGCGGCGGTACGCGACTGGATCTGCCAGATGCTGGGCGCCATCTAATTCGATAGCGACACGTGCATCGGCACAGAGCAGATCGACCTCCAGCTTTCCGCAACCATCGAACGCAATCGGCAGGTCGACGTTAAGGCGAAAACGGCCCTTGGTTTCAGGTAGCGTTTCCAGCCGCCGGTAGAGAAACGCTTCCGTCGCACTCCGCGCCCGATCTGCGCCGTCGGCGTCTGGATGGACGGTCCGAACCGCGTGCACGAAGAGGCTCGCGAGCGGTGTATCGACGCCGTCGCGGACCAGCCGTTGCACGCTGGCTGAGTAGTCACGCTTCCACACCGGGTCGGAGGGGAGGATGACATCCGCGGGCCAGCCTGGTATGGCGCTGGCCGGAAGGAGGATCGTGTAGCCGACCGCTTCATAGCCGCGGCAGCGCCGGTCGAACATCCGCGCCAGCATGGGCACATTAAGATCCGCGTAATCGTACACGCGCACTTCGCGCTTGCCGTCGTACAGGCGATGCAGGCGGCCAGCATATTGGGCGATGGTTCCTCGCCACGAAACGGGAAGGGTCAGAAACAACGTGTCGAGTCGCGCATCGTCGAAGCCCTCACCAACGTATTTGCCTGTCGCCAGAATCACTCTGGCCTCCTCGCGTGGAATGGCTGCCAACCGATCGACCATGGACTGGCGCTGCTTCTTGCCCCTTCCCGCTCGCAGGACGACGAGATGACGGACACCTGACGCAAGCCCTTGCTCGAGGGAATCGAGGTGATCGTTGCGCTCCGTGAGCACCAGTGGTGACCGTCCGTTACCGACGGCCTCGATGACGTCGTCGCAGATGCGACGAGTACGCGGTTCGTCGTCGATCAACTTCTGGTAGAGGGCCTGGAACTCGACGCGCTTGTCAGCATCAGGACTCCTCTGAGGCTGGAACGCGGTTGGCTGCACGAGGACATAGTGTTCGAAGGGACGGGCCGCCGCCTGCGCCTTCGCGTTCACGCGATGTCGCACTGGCCCGCACTGCATGAAGATGATCGGATGGTGCCCGTCCTTGCGTGCGACCGTCGCGGACAGTCCCATGACGAATCGCGCTTTGGCCTGACGCGCCACCTGCTCGAAGCTGTGCGCCGACAGGTGATGGCATTCGTCCACGATCACGTGGCCGTAGTCGGCGACGCGGTCATCGACGACACCCTTCCGGACGAGGCTCTGAATGATTCCGACGTCGAGCAGTCCGGTCGGCCGGTTTCGTCCGCCGCCGATACGACCGATCGACTTTGCGGGCATGCCCAGGAACGTAGCAAGTCGGTCGATCCATTGGTCGAGCAATTGGCGGCGATGCACGAGCACGAGCGTGCTGACGCCGCGCTGTGCGATGAGCCATGCAGCAACCACCGTCTTGCCGAACGCCGTCGTGGCGGCCAGTACACCGTTCTCATGGGCCAGCATCGCTTGTGCCGCCACCTTCTGCTCTGGCCGTAGCTCGCCTTGGAAGGTCAGATCCAGAGGTCGCCCCGCGTAACGCTCATCGCGAATCACCGTGCGAACGCCGACGTCGGTCAGCGCCTGGCGAAGGTCGTCGAGGCACCCGCGTGGGAGACCGATGTGCTGCGGGTGATCCTCAGCGCAGGCGATGACGCGAGGCTTGTCGTACGTGGACAGCCGCATCGCCTGCGTCTTGTAGAACTCAGGATTCTGAAACGCCGCCAAGCGAAGCACCCGGTTTCGGAGACCCGGGTGCAGTCCGTCCTTGGCAAGGTAGATCTGATTGCCAAGAACCAACTCCAACGTCTCGGGCAGTTCGCCGACGATCGGTGATTCCCTTCGGCGCCGCGACGGCGGGGCCGTCCACGGCTCGTCGTCTCCATCGTCCTGTGGTGGGAGACGTACGCCGAGGATGCGACCATGGCGTTCCGCTTCCTGAACGATTCTTTCCGCCTGCGCTCGGCCTATCTTGCGCACGCTGGCGAGAAACGCCCACTGGTCTGCCCACGGGATCAGGTGCTCATCGAGGAAGACGCTGTTGTCTTGCCGGCGTGGGCCCTTCTGCAGCGGCAAGGCGATCAGATTTCCGAATCCTCCCTGCGGCATCGTGTCCTGATTCGGAAAGAGGCGGTCGTACGAATCCAAGCCGATATCCGGTCGCCCCTCCATCGTTTCAGTGAGGACATGCGATCCAAGCCTTCGAGCGAGCGCGGCTGGAATCGCTTCCTCGAAGAAGAACCAGACGTGCGCGCCTCGTCCTGAGCGTGACCGTTCGAGGACGGCTGGAAGGTTCAAGCGGCGACAGGCTTCGAGGAAAGCCGTCCCATCTTCGCGCCAACCCGTCTTGTCGAAATCGACGGCGAGAAAAAAGCACGTCTCGTCCTGCAGCAGCGGATAGACACCGGCGACAAAGGGCTGGCGGTCGGCGTCGAAACCTGACAGGTGCCAGCGAATCACCTCGTCGGTCACCGGCAGGAATCGACGGTTGGGACAGTCAGCGCACTTGATGCGCGGCTTCTCGCAGATGCCACGGACCCATTCGTTTGCGCAGGCGGGTGCATACCCGGCCTTGCCTGTCTTCCGACTCTCGAAGCGACGCGGGTAGACATCCTCGCGACCGCGGAACAACGATCGGAACAGCGCAATCTTAGCCTGGGACGGCGACGTCAGGTCGACGAGGTTCGTACGCGGTTCCATCGGTGCGACTCACTCAGTCGACGGACGTTCGTATGGATATTGGAGTGCGCGCACGCGTACGGGTGACGGTTCGAACGTGACGATGCTGCCGCGTTCCAACGCGTCGGCAAATTGTGAGAGATTCGACAGAATTGTGCGCGACAATGCGTCAGGCTTCCGGCTTCCGGGACCGCGAAATTGAATGACCGAGGGC
>JBBECO010000052.1:2821-6602 GCA_040881785.1 Vicinamibacterales bacterium | reverse complement strand
AGCGCCTGCGGCCCGAGCGAGGCGCCGGCCTGCCAGCCGTAGCGCCGGGCCCGCCGACGCCAAGGCTATGGCGGGCAACCTTCGGTCGACACGGCGCGAAGGGTGGAGGGGAGCGCGGCTTTTGCGCGCCGCCGAGCGAGAGCGCGTGGGGGTGGGGCCCCACGCGCATTGAAAAATGATGACACTCACAGACGCCACCGCCCGCGACGCCATCGCCAACGCGCTCGACGAGACCCTTGTCGTCGAGGCCGCCGCCGGTACCGGCAAGACCACCGAGCTCGTGAACCGCATCCTGCGGATCCTCTCGACCGGGCGCGCCGAAAACGTCCGTAACATCGTCGCGGTGACGTTCACGGAAAAGGCCGCCGGCGAGCTGAAGCTGCGCCTGCGCGAAGCGCTGGAGAAAGCCCGCACGAACGCGCCGGACGAGGACGTGACGGACCGGCTCGATGCGGCGCTCGCCGGCCTCGAAGAGGCGCACGTGAGTACGATCCATGGCTTCTGCGCCGAGCTGCTGCGGGAGCGGCCGGTCGAAGCGCGGGTGGATCCGCTCTTTGCCGTCCTCACCGAGGGCCAGGCCGAGCGGTTGTTCGACGACGCCTTCAGTGCGTGGATCCAGGAACAGCTTGCCGATCCCCCCGAAGGTGTCCGCCGCGGCCTGCGGCGCTCTGTCTGGACCGGATTCGGGAAGACGGCCGCACGGACGGACGGGCCGATCGACCGCCTGCGGCGGGCCGCGTGGGAGTTGTCCCAGTGGCGTGACTTCACCGCGCCATGGACGCGTCCCCCGTTCGAGCGCGAGGGGGATCTCGATCGGCTGATCGCGGAGCTGCACGACTTCGCCGCGCTGACGGCGAAGCCCTCCTACAACCGGGACAACCTCTATCTCGACACCGCCGCGGCACGTCATCTGAGCCAGGAGATCGCGCTGCACCAGTCGTTCGGCCACGACGACTACGACGGCTGGGAAGCACGGCTGGTGGATCTCTCTCGCGACCGTAACTTCTCCAAGGCCCGGCACGGGCGCGGCCCGGGATACCGCCAGGGCGTGACACGTGCCGTGGTGCTCGAGGCGCTGGAGACCTTCCGCGCGCACCTGGATCAGTTCCGCATGGTGGCCGACGCGGATCTCGCGGCGGCGCTCCAGCAGGAACTGGCGGCGGCCGTCGAACGCTACGAAGACCTGAAGGCGCGCGGCGGATCGCTCGACTTCCTCGATCTGCTGCTGAAGGCGCGCGATCTCGTGAAGAGCGACGAGGCGGTACGGCGCGGCTTCCAGACGCGGTTCACGCACATCTTCGTCGACGAATTCCAGGATACCGATCCCCTGCAGGCCGAGATCCTGCTGCTGCTCGCGTCGGCGGACCCAGCGCAGACCGACTGGCGCGCCGTGACGCCCGTCCCAGGACGCCTCTTCATCGTCGGCGACCCGAAGCAGTCGATCTATCGCTTTCGGCGGGCGGACGTGGGCATCTATCGCGACGTGTGCGCCCGCCTTCAGGCGTGCGGCGCCCGAGTGGAGCGCCTCACGACGAGCTTCCGCAGCGTGCCCGGCATCCAGGCGTGCGTGAACGCGGCATTCGCGCCCGTCATGACCGGCGACGCGTTTACCCTGCAGGCCGACTACGTGGCGCTCTCGCCCTTCCGCGAACCCACCAGGGGTCAGCCGTCCGTGATCGCGCTGCCGGTGCCCGGGCCGTACGGCACGCGCAACGTCTCGGCGATCGCCATCGAGACCTCGCTTCCGGATGCCACCGGCGCCTTCATCGACTGGCTGCTGCACGAGAGCCGATGGATGGTTACCGAGCGCAGCCACGAGGCGCCCGTGCGGGTCGCTGCCCGGCACGTGTGCATTCTCTTCCGCCGTTTCATCAGTTTCGGTGACGACGTGACGATGCCGTACGTGCGGGCGCTGGAAGCGCGGGGCGTGAAGCACGTGCTGGTGGGGGGCAAGACGTTCCACGACCGCGAGGAAGTCGAGACGATGCGTGCGGCGCTGGCGGCCATCGAGTGGCCCGATGACGAACTGTCGGTGTTCGCGACGCTGCGCGGGTCGCTCTTCGCCATCGGCGACGAGGAGCTCATGGCCTGGAAGTACCGGTTCAAGCGGCGATTCACGCTGTTCGTGCCGCGGGAGGCGAGCGAGGCGCCCGAGTGTCAGGCGATCGTCGAGGCGCTGGACGTGCTGCGCGGGCTGCACCGGCAGCGCAACCGGGTCTCGATCGCCGACACGATCCAGCAGTTGGTGAGTGCGACCCGCGCGCATGTGGCGCTCGTGTTGCGGCCCGCCGGCGAACAGGCGCTCGCCAACGTCCTGCACATCGCCGAGCTCGCGCGGCAGTACGAGGCCGCCGGCGGCATTTCGTTCCGCGGCTTCGTGGACGAGTTGCGGATGGCCGCCGAAGGGGCGGCGGCCGCCGAAGCGCCGATGCTCGAAGAGGGCAGCGACGGCGTCCGCATGATGACCGTCCACAAGGCGAAGGGGCTCGAATTCCCCGTCGTGATTCTCGCCGACGTCACCTGCAAGCTCGCGCGCGCCGAGGCCGGCCGCTGGATCAATCCGGACACCAACATGTGTGCGCTGAAGATCGGCGGCTGGGCGCCGATGGAGCTGCTGCACCACGATGCCGAGGAGGCGTCGCGCGACAAAGCGGAAGCCGAACGCCTCACGTACGTCGCCGCCACGCGGGCGCGCGATCTGCTCGTCGTCCCGACGATCGGGGACGGTCCGTACGACGGCGGATGGCTGGATCCGCTGACCTCGGCCATCTATCCGCCTGACCTGCAGCGTCGCGCACCGCAGCACGCCGAAGGCTGTCCCGTGTTCCGCTCGAAAGACTCGGTGCTGAACCGCCCGGACGGCGACCCGGCGCGCCCGCACACCGTCGCCCCCGGCGCTTTCACTTTCTCCGTGCCCTCCATTCAGCATTCAGCATTCAGCCTTCAGCATTCCGTGGTGTGGTGGGATCCCTCGATCCTGCATCTGCACGCGGTCTCGTCATTCGGCCTGCGGCGTGACGACCTGATCGTGAAGGACGGCGACATGTTCGCCGTCGAGGACCGCAAGAGCGACTACGAGACCTGGCGCGCCGGCCGCGAGCAGCTCGTCGAGCAGGGCAGGACGCCTGGCGTACGGATCCAGACGGCCACGGCGTGGGCCGTCGACGCCGCACGCGAGGACGCGGCCGGAACGGAGCGGGAGCGAGTGGAGGCCGCCAGGCGGGGTGCAGGGGGCCCCGCCGATCAAAAAATCGACGAGGCCAATGCGGCGTCGGCGAGCATTAAGGTCGTACAGATCCCTGGCGCGGACGGACGTCCGAAGGGGCCGAGATTCGGAACACTCGTCCACGCCGTTCTCGCGATCGTGCCACTCGATGCCGGTGACGAGGTCGTCCGGCACACGACGGACGTGCAGGGACGGATTCTCGGCGCGCCCGCCGACGAGGTCGCGGCGGCCGGTGCGGTCGTCCGGGCGGTGTTGAAGCACGAGCTGATGGCGCGGGCCCGCGCTTCCGCGCGACTGCGGCGCGAGACGCCGATCACCTGGACGCAGAAGGACGGGATGCTGATCGAGGGGGTGCTCGATCTGGCCTTCGACGAGGACGACGGGACCACCGTCGTTGATTTCAAGACGGACCACGAGCTGTCAGCGGGGGAGGCCCGCTATCGCGCGCAGCTACAGAAGTATGTGGACGCCGTCGCGCTCGCGACGCGCAAACCCGCCAAGGGAGTCCTGTTCAAGGTTTAGAAGGAATCGGAGGCGGGCGGAGAACACGGGACG
>JBBECO010000052.1:0-2721 GCA_040881785.1 Vicinamibacterales bacterium | reverse complement strand
CGCGCGCAGCGCGCCGGCAGGTCCGACGTCGGTGCCTTTCCCCGTGTGTCTCCGTGAACGCCGTGGCTCCGTGCTGATGTCGTTCCGTGTCCTCCGCCCCCTCCACCGGGTCGGGATCACCGCGCCTTGAGCTGCGCCGAGATCTGCTGCAGCGCCGCCTTCTCCTCGGCCGACACGGTGCCGATCCCGAACAGGCCGCCGGACGCCTGCGCAATCTGCTCGCAGTACTTCATCAGGTCGTCGGCGCTCACCTGCATCTCGGCGCCCGCCGGCTGATCGAGCATGGCGCCGATCAGGCGCGAGGCCTTGCGGAACGTGTCTTCCGACGGCCGCGTGTCGAGCCATGCCTGCAGCTGGACGTCGGCGGCCGATCCCGCGGCGATCTCACGCGAGCGCGCGAGGCTGACGATCATCGTTCGCTCGGCGGTGCTGACGCCGCCTTCGGCCCAGGCCACCTGCAGCACGGGCACCAGCGGCAGCAGCGCCAGCGTCCCGGGTGTGAAGCCCAGCGACTGGAGCTCTTCGAGCTGCGCGGCGTCGTGAATCCCCGTCGCGTGCTCGAGCGTCTTCCGCATCTCGGCGTCCGCGGCCGCCTGCCGCAACCGTTCGATCAACTCGCGGTCCTTCCGCCGGAAATATTCTTCCTCGCGCTTCCGAACGTCCTCGGTAATGCCGTCGTTGTTCGACACGTGTCTCTCCTCCTCAGTACTTAGATCGTAGCGCGTCAGCGCGCCGGGCGCTCTTTCGCAGGCCCGTGGCTGTTGGTCAGGTTCCTGGCGGTATTGATGAGCGACACGTGCGAGAACGCCTGCGGAAAGTTGCCGAGTTGACGGCCGGTGAGCACGTCCACTTCTTCGGCCAGCAACCCGAGGTCGTTGGTGAGCGCCAGCAGCCGCTCGAACAACGCGCGTGCCTCGTCGTGGCGCCCCTGCAGAATGTACACGTCCGCGAGCCAGAAGCTGCAGGCGAGGAAGGCCCCTTCGCCCTCGGGCAGGCCGTCCACATCGCCATCGCCGCGCGTGCGGTAGCGGTGCAGGAAGCCGTCCTCGTACAGCTCGCGTTCGACCGTCGCGATCGTCCCGCGGACCCGTTTGTCGGTACAGGGCAGAAATCCTACCAGCGGAATCTGCAGCAGGCTTGCATCCACGGCCGTCGCTCCGTAGTACTGCGTGAACGTGCCAAGCGCCTCGTTGAACCCGTTCGCGCACACGTCCTCGTGGATCTCCCGGCGGATCTCCCCCCACCGGTCCACGGGACCCTCCAGACCGAACTTCTCGGCGCTCTTGATGGAGCGATCGAAGGCGACCCAGGCCAGCACTTTCGAGTGCACGAAATGCCGCTGCGGTCCGCGCACTTCCCAGATCCCCTCGTCGGGTTCACGCCATGCTTTCTCGACGAAGTCCAGGATCACTTTTTCCAGCTCCCACGCGGAGACGTCCGGCTCGAGACCCGCATTGCGCGCGACGTGGAGCGCGTCGATGACTTCGCCGTAGACGTCCAGCTGAAACTGTTTGACCGCGGCGTTGCCCGTGCGCACGGGCCGCGAGCCCTCATATCCGGGCAGCCAGTCGAGCAGGAGCTCCGGCAGCCGCCGCTCGCCGGCCGCGCCATACATCGTCTGCAGTTTCGCCGGGTCGCCCGCGGCGGCGCGCAGCAGCCAGTTGCGCCACGCCGCCGCCTCCGTCATGAACCCGCAGTTGATCAGGGAGTACAGAGTGAACGTCGCATCGCGGAGCCAGCAGAAGCGATAGTCCCAGTTCCTGACACCGCCGATCTTCTCCGGCAGCGAGGTCGTGGCGGCCGCGACGATGCCGCCCGTCGGCGCGAAGGTGAGTCCCTTCAGCGTGATCGCGGAGCGGAGGACCTGGTCCTTCCAGGGGCCGTCGTACTTGAAATGCCCGGCCCACGCGTTCCACCACTCGATCGTGTCCTCGAGCGCGGCGACGGGGTCGGGGATCACCGTGAATTTCTGGTGAGAGGGGGCCCAGGTGAGCACGAAGGGCACGCGTTCACCAGGCGTCACGGTGAAATCCGCTCTCGTGGCGAAGTTGACCCCCGTCAAGGGCACCGGCGTTTTCAGCGACAGGCTGTCGGGCCCGGCCGTTGCCGTCCAGAGGTCGCCGACGCGCTTGACCCAGGGGACGATCGACCCGTAATCGAAGCGGACGATCAGCTCCATCTGCATCGGCACGTCGCCGGCCACGCCTTCCACGATCCGGACGACGTCCGGTTCGGTGCCGCGGATCGGCATGAAGTCGATGATCCGGACGACCCCGGTGGCGGTCGTGAACTCCGTTTCGAGGATCAGGGACGGGCCGCGATAGCGGCGGGTGACCGAACGGACGTCGTCGCCGGGCGTGATCCGCCAGCGTCCGTGGCGGGGATGGCCGAGCAGGGCCGCGAAGCAGGCGCCCGAGTCGAAACGCGGAAAGCACAGCCAGTCGATCGACCCGTCCTTCGCGACGAGTGCCGCCGTCTGGGTGTCGCCGATGAGTCCGTAATCCTCGATGAGCGCCAACAGGGGAATCTTAATCGCTAATCCCTAATCCCTAATCATGAATCACGAATCCCTAATCACGAATCACGAATCGCTTATCTGTGATCCGTGATTCGCGAGTCGCAATCCGTGATCAGAGATGAGGGATTCGCGATTCGTGATTGAGATTAGGGATCAGCGATCAGGGATCAGCGATCAGGGATCAGCGATCAGGGATCAGCGAT
>JBBECO010000051.1:37942-39189 GCA_040881785.1 Vicinamibacterales bacterium | reverse complement strand
AGGCCCGACCTTCAGGTCGGGCGAGACAAGGATTCGTAGGCCCGACCTTCAGGTCGGGCGAGACAGAACAGAAAAATGCCGAAAGTACACGCGACAGGCACGGGGGGCGGCGGACGACGCGGGCGGAGCTCGCGTGTGTCGACGTCGCTGTCCGAGATCAACGTGGTGCCGCTCGTGGACGTGATGCTCGTGCTCCTGATCATCTTCATGGTGACGGCGCCGATGATGCAGCAGGGGCTGCAGGTGAACCTGCCGCAGTCGCGGCGCTCGAGCGCCGTGGACTCGCAGCCGGTCTACGTCACGATTCCGGCCACGTTCGGCCGGACGCAACGGTTGCAGTTTGGTGAGGACGAGATCGGGATCGAGGCGATCGGCGAACGGGTCAAGCAGGCGCTCCTCACGCGCGACGACAAGTCAGTCTTTCTGCGGATGGACGGATCGGTCACGGCGCAGGACTTCACGACGGTGCTGGACCGCCTCAAGGAAGCCGGCGTCGAGAAGGTCGGGTACATGACGCAGCCACCGACGCGATAGCCGATGCACGAAGCTGTCAGCGACATCCTCCTCGAGCGCGCGCAGCTCAGCGAGAGCATGAGCCGGATGATCCCCCGGATGCTCCTGCTGTCGTTCGCTGCGCATGCGCTGCTCGTCGCGTCGCTGTTCTTCGCGCCGGATTTCTGGTCGAGTGTCTCGGTGGAGAAATCGACCCCGATGTTCATCAGTCTCGGCGGTGCGGAAGGGCCGGACGCCGGCGGGATGAACACGATCGCCGCGCGGCCGGTGCAGCGCGAGGCGGAGCCCGACGAGAAGCCGTCGCGGCCCACACCGCCCGCGGCGAAGGCGCCGGAGATGGTGGCGCCGGATCCGGTCGCGAAGCCGGCCCCGAAGACGCCGGCCAAGGCGATCGAGAAACCGAAAGAGACGGCCTCCTCACGCAAGCCGACGGCCGGGAAAGAGATCAAGGCGGGGGCGTCCACGGCGGTAACCGGCGGCGCGCAGGTCCCCTTCGGCGGACTCACGACGGGCGGCGGGGGCACGGGCGGCGCCCGCGTGGACGCCCCCAACTTCTGCTGCCAGGCGTGGCTGGCGCAGATCGTCAGCCAGATCAAACGCAACTGGAGTGAACGCCAGTCCGTGACCGGACAGAACACGGTCAAGTTCGTGATTCAGCGTGACGGCACGATCTCGAACATTGAAATCGAGGAGAGCGGCGGACAGTTGCTCGATATCGCGTCCGAGCGCGCGCT
>JBBECO010000051.1:36658-37842 GCA_040881785.1 Vicinamibacterales bacterium | reverse complement strand
CCCGGCGGCAACGCCGCGGCGGTCTCTGCCGCGAAGCTCATGGGCCAGGTCCTGTGGGACGACCTGAACTTCGAGCGGGAGTTCTACCTGATCTCGCGGGATACGTACAGGAGCATCTCAGCGCCGGCGTCGTTCGAACAGGTGCCGCTCGATCGCTGGAAGGAGCTCGGCGCCGATGGACTGGTCGTGGGCGCCGTCCGCAGCGAGGGCACCAACCTCGTCGTCCAGGTGAAGCTGATCGAGGTGACCAGCGGCCGCGTGGCGTTCGCGCGGGAATACAAAGGCCCCTCGAGGAATCCGCGGTTCTTCGCGCACAGCATCTCCGACGACATCCACCTGCAGCAGGTGAACCTGCGCGGCGTGGCGCGCACCAAGCTGGCCTTCGTCTCCAGCCGCGATGCCGAGCGCCTCAGCGGTCCGAATGCGCGTGAGACGCAGAACGTCTACATCAGCGATTACGACGGCGCCAACCAGACGCGGATTTCGGTCGCCCGGACGCTGGAGCTCGGACCGACCTGGTCGCCGGATGCGCAGTCCATCGCCTTCACGAGCTATGTTTCCGGCTACCCGGACATCATCGTGCGGCAGATCTACAAGGCGACCCAGAACAAGCCCGCGGGTGGGACCGAGCGCGCGCACAATTTCCTGTCCACCTGGTCGCCCGACGGCCAGAAGCTGGCGTTCATGTCGCCGAGGGACGGCAACGCCGAAATTTACGTCGTCAACAAGGACGGCAGCGGGCTGCGCCGCCTGACGAACCACCCGTCGAGTGACGTCACGCCCACCTGGTCCCCGACCGGCAACCAGCTCGCGTTCACGTCCGACCGCACCGGCCGGCCGCAGATCTGGATCATGAATGCCGACGGCTCGGGCCAGCAGCAGATCACCCGGGAAACCTGGTGCGACCGGCCGACCTGGTCGCCGGCCCCGTTCAACGAGATTGCGTACGCGTCACAGGCCGGGGGCGGGTACGACATCAAGATCTTCGATTTCGCCACGCGCAGCGTCCGGTCGATCACGCACGGCGAGGGCAGCAACGAGAGCCCGGCCTTTTCCCCCAACGGCCGGCACGTCGCGTTCACCTCCAGCCGCGCGGGCAAGTATCAGATTTTCACCGTCGACCGCACCGGCGACAACGTGCGGCAGATCACCAGGAGCGGCGAGAACCGGTATCCTGACTGGTC
>JBBECO010000051.1:35476-36558 GCA_040881785.1 Vicinamibacterales bacterium | reverse complement strand
GAGCGGAGAGGCAGATGCAGATGAAAAAAGTGGTGGTGATTGTCGGGATCCTGATGGTGGTCGGCGTCGCGGCCTGCGCGAAGAAAGTGCCACCCGTGGCCAAGCCGACGCCGCCGCCGCCGGGGACGTCCGCGGGCGCGACCCGTCCACCCGCTCCTCCGACGCCGGTCAACGAGCCCCAGCCCGTTCCGGTCGAGCCGGCGGCCGCCGATGAGCTGTCGACGAGCGACCTCGACGTCATCAACAAGAACTCCCCATTCCAGCCGCTCTTCTTCGGCTTAGATCAGGCAGAGGTGAGTGTCGAGGGGCAGCAGGTCATGAACACCAACGCCGAGATCATGAACAAGTACCCCATGTGGGTCATCACGATCGAAGGACACGCCGACGAGCGCGGCACGGCGGAATACAATCTGGCCCTCGGCGAGCGGCGCGCCCTCGCGGCGCGCAACTACCTCGTGTCACTCGGCATTCCGGCCGACCGGCTGCGCACGGTCAGCTACGGCAAGGAATTCCCGTTCGATCCCGCGCGCACCGAAGAGGCGTACGCGAAGAACCGCCGGGCGCACTTTGTTGTGACGAGCAAATGAACCTTGCAATGCTGAAGCGTGTAATGCTGAGGAAATCGGCATGCGGAGAAATGCGATGAAGTTTTCTGTAATCGGGCTCATGATCGCGACGATGCTGACTGCGGCGCCCGCCACGGCGGCGGACAAGACGCACCAGCAGATGATGGCGGAGATCCGCATGCTGCAGGAGCAGAATGCGCAGATCATGCAGACGCTCGGCGGCCTGGCCGACACGCTGAAGACGATGACGGCCAAAATCGACGAAACCACGGGCGCCACCCGCAAGGGTTTCGCCGACCAGGGGCTCGTCATTAACGGCATCGCGGACAGCATGCGCGTGCTCCGCGAGAAATCGGATGACACGAACGTGCGTCTGGCGACGATGACGCAGGAGATCGAGTCGCTCCGGCAGGCGATCCAGTCGATGCCGGCCCCGGCCGCGCCGCTGCCGGTCACCCCCGGCGATCCGACGGATCCCGCCGCCGTCGCGGCACCACCGACGGCTCCCGTTCCCTC
>JBBECO010000051.1:25757-35376 GCA_040881785.1 Vicinamibacterales bacterium | reverse complement strand
CTCGCGCGCCGGGCGTACGAGACCGTCATCAAGGAGCACCCCGGCTCACCCGACGCCACGCTCGCCAAACAGCGGCTCGACAGTCTTAACAAAAAGTAGGGGCGGTTCGAGAACGCCCGTCTAAAGAGGCACCGCCAAGAACGCGAAGTTCGCAAAGGATTTTTTGGTAAAGATCCTTTGCGTTCTTTGCGCCCTTTGCGGTGAGTCTTCAGACAGGCTAGAACGGAATATCGTCGTCGCTCAGCTCGGTGACGGGCTCCCCCATCGGGTCCTCACTGTGCGTGCCGGCGGCGGCCCCGCGCGCGGCCTGGCGCTGGCCGCCGCCGCCTCCACCCCCGAGCAGCACGACACGGTCGCCACGGATCTCGGTCGTGTAGCGCTTGTTGCCGTCCTTGTCGTCCCACTGGCGCGTCTGCAGCCGTCCCTCGACGTAGATCTGCTTCCCCTTCACCAGGTACTCGTTGAGGCTTTCGGCGGTCTTGCCCCACAGGATGACGCGATGCCACTCCGTCTTTTCCTGCTTCTGGCCCCCTTTGTCGTTCCAGACCTCGGTGGTGGCCATGTTGAGGGTGGCGACCGGCGCCCCACCCGGCGTGTACCGCAGCTCCGCGTCACGACCGAGGTTGCCGACCAGGATGACTTTGTTTACGCTGCCCATCGTCGAACTGTCCTTTCGTTTGCCCGCTCGCTGTCAAGCAGGTCCGTTACAAATGAGGGGCCATTTTCGTCTGCGCGGAATTGCACGTCAATCACGAAGTAGGCGCCTGGAACATCGCAGTTTTTTCAACGCGTGCGACAGGCGAGTACGCAGAAACAGAATTCGCGGCGCTGACAACGACGGTGTAGGGGCCGTTCGCGAACGGCCCCGTGACGGCGCACGCATCACGAACGACGTCACCGTCACGGGGCGGTTCACGAACCGCCCCTACGTCGATCTTCCGTATCTATCCTCGATCCTCACGACATCGTGCAACTCGGGCGTCGAGACCTCGAAGACGTCGCAGTCCTCGATCGCCGTCATGCGATGCACGGTCGGCGGCGTGACGTGGACGGCATCCCCGGGCTTCATCTCGCGCTTGACGAGCTCGTCCCCCTCCTTGATCTCGAAGAGCATGCGTCCCTTCCAGAGGAAGATCGTCTCGTCTTTTTCGTTGTGGTACTGCAGGCTGAGCGCGTGGCCGGCGTTGATGTGAATGAGCTTGCCGACGTAACGGTCGGTCTTCGCCCAGTGCAGTTCATAGCCCCAGGGTTTGTCTACTCGTACGGGTTCGTGCACAGCGTCCTCTCCGTGAATGCGTCAGGGCCGGGCGTGTCTGACGGTCTGCGGCGCGAGAAACTCGATGAGCTCCCGTTCCACGTCCGCCGCGGTGGCGGCGCGCAGCGCCCGGGCCGCGACGCGGGTGGCGTCGGCCGTGTTCAGCTCGCGCAGCACCTGCTTGGCGAGCGGGATCGCCCCCGGCGCCATGCTGAATTCGGTGAGCCCCAGGCCCACGAGCAGCGTGAGCAGCATCGGGTCGGCGGCCATTTCCCCGCACACCGAGACCCGGATGTGGCGGCGGCGGCCGGCGCGCGACACGAGGCGCAGGATCCGCAGGATCGCCGGGTGCAGCGGCTCGTACAGCTGTGAGACGCGATCGTCGGTGCGGTCCACGGCCAGGCAGTACTGGATGAGATCGTTGGTGCCGATGGCGAAGAAGTCCGCTTCGGCCGCGAGCAGGTCCGCGGTGAGGGCGGCCGAGGGCACCTCGATCATGACGCCGGTCGGCACGCGCGGCACGTCGAGGCCGCGGTCTCTGAGCGTCTGCGCCGCCCGCGCGACCGCTTCCCGCGCCGCCCGCAGTTCCTCGACGCTCGAGACGAACGGGAACATGATCCGCAGCGAGCCGTGATGCGCCGCGCGCAGCAGGGCCCGGAGCTGCGCCTGGAAGATCTCGTCCATCGCCAGGCTGAGACGAATACCCCGCAGGCCGAGTGGCGCACGGGAGCCGTCGATGCCGGCATGCTCGATCGGAAGCTGCGTCTCGCTCACGTCAAAGGTCCGGACGGTCACCGGCGCCGGCGCGGCGCCGTTGAGCAGACGGCTGTAGGCGGCGTACTGCGCCTCTTCGGCCAGGGCCCCCTGTCCCCCGCCGGCGAGCAGGAACTCGGAACGGAACAGGCCGATCCCGTCCGCGCCCCGTTCGTGCGCCCGCGGCGCATCGTCCACCGACTCGATGTTCGCCTCGAGACGGATCTGGACGCCATCGGCGGTGACGGCCGGCAGCCGCCGGTACTCGTCCAGCGACTGCTGGTAGACGATGCGGGTGCGCTCGCGCGCGCGGATCTGCGTCATCGCCGCCTCGTCTGGATCGACGATCACTTCGCCGCTCGCGCCGTCGATCGCGACGGTCGATCCGGGGGCAATGAGGGCGCTGGCGTTGCGAAGACCGGCGACGGCCGGGATTCTGAGCGAGCGCGCGAGAATCGCGGTGTGATACGTCCAGCTGCCTTCGTCGCTCACCAGCGCCGCGAGCCGGTGCCAGTCGAGCTGCGCGATCAGCGAGGGCGTCAGCTCGTCGGCGACCAGGACCAGCGGTCCTTCGATCGCGCGGAAGGGATCCGCCTGACCGTCGCCGGCGCGCAGGTTGCCACAGAGCCGTCCGACGACGTCCGAGACGTCGCCGCGCCGCTCCCGCAGATACGGATCGTCGGCGCTGTCGAACAGGGCGGTGATCTCGTCGAGGGTCTGCTGGAGGGCGGTCTCGGCGTTCACGCGCGAGGTCCGGATGATCTCCACAGCCCGGTCGATGAGCATGCTGTCGTCGAGCATCAGGAGCTGCGCGTCGAAGAGGTAGGCATGCTCGGCGCCGGCGCCGCTCGCGATCCGCTCCTTGATGTGGCGGATCTGCTCCTTTGCCGCGTCGCGCGCCGCCTGCAGCCGCTCGACTTCCTGCGGCACGCGCCGGGTCGGAACGCTGAAGCCGAAATTGCCGCGCGCGCGCCGGAGGATCACCGCCGTCCCGATGCCGATGCCCGGCGACACGCCGAGTCCTGTCAGGCGCATGGCTTGCCCTGAGCCCCGTCGAAGGGCTTGTCCTGCGTGTTATCGAAGGACCTGTCCTGAGCCCTGTCGAAGGACCTGTCCCGAGCCTGGTCGAGGGATGCTTCGTCGAACCCGCGCTGTGCGAGCGCACACAATGCCGCCATCGCCTCCTCCTCGTCGGGGCCGTCGGCCGTGATCGTGATGTCGCTGCCCTGCGCCGCCGCGAGCAGCAGCAGGCCCATGATGCTCTTGCCGTCCATCTCCCGGCCGGCGCGGCCCACGCGAATCGCCGACAGGAAGCCGCTCGCGACATGGACGAATCGCGCCGCCGCGCGGGCGTGCAGCCCCAGCGGGTTCACGATCGCCACGGCGCAGGACGTCACGTTTTCTCTCCGCGCAGCAGGTCCGAGGCCACCCAGATGGCATGGCGCCCGTGTTCGCGCATCTCGCGCGCGATGGTCAGCAGGTCTTCACCGGTCTGCGGCCGCGCCAGCTTGATCAGCATCGGCAGGTTGACCCCCGTGATCACCTCGACGTCGCTGCTGACGAAGGTCACCGCCAGGTTGGCGGGCGTGCCGCCGAACATGTCGGTGAGGACCAGCACCGGCGTGCGCCGGCCGTCGGCATCCGCCGCCCCCGCGACCCGCTCGATGGCGCGGCCGATCTCTTCGCGCGCATGGTCCACGTCGTCATGCCAGCCGATCGACACGGCCACGAAATGCGCGAGATCGCCGACGATCATCTCCGCCGAGTTCACCAGCTCGGTGGCGAGCTGTCCGTGCGTGACGACGACGACACCTATCTGCATTCCCAATTACTCATGCGCGATATCCCTGTGGCGCACGCGCACGCGGACGCCGGGGAGACCCGAGAGCCCCTTCTTCAACGCTTCCGCCATGGCCACCGAACGATGCCGTCCGCCGGTGCAGCCGATCCCGATCGTGAGGTAGGTCTTCCCCTCGTGCACGTACTGCGGAATGAGGAACTTGAGCAGATTCTGCGTGTGCGTCAGGAATTCCTGGCTGGCCCCGGACTTGTTGATGTACTTCACGACATCGGGGTCGCGGCCCGTGTGCGGCCGCAGGACCGGCACGAAGTGGGGATTCGGCAGAAAACGGACGTCGAAGAGCAGGTCGGAATCCACGGGGATGCCGTGCTTGAACCCGAAGCTGAGGATCGTCACGACGAGCTGGCCGCCGGGCACGTGGCCCGCGGCGACGCCGGTGAACGCATGGCGCAGCTCGTGGACGGTCATTTCGGAGGTGTCGACGATATGGTCCGCCAGGCGCCGGACCTTCGCGAGCGCCTGCTTCTCCTCCCGGATGCCTTCGAGCGCCGAGCGATCCGGCGACAGCGGATGCGGGCGGCGGGTCTCGCTGAACCGCCGCACCAGCGTCGGTTCCGCCGCCTCGAGGAAGATCAGCACCGGATTGAGCTGCCGCTTCTGCTGGAGCCGCTTGAAGGTCTTCGGGAACTCGTCGAGCATGCGCCCTTCGCGGATGTCCACGACGACCGCCGCGCGCGAAATTTCGGTGCCGGCGCGCAGCGTGAGGTCCGCGAGCATCGGCAGCAGCTCGATCGGCAGATTGTCCACGCAGAAGTACCCGAGATCCTCGAGCGCCTTGATCGCCTGGGATTTGCCGGAGCCGGCGAGGCCCGTCAGCACCACGAATCGTGAGGTCACCGCGGTGCGCGCCGCTCGTCGGGCGGCGTGGCGTTTTTCGCGCATCAGAGCTCGTCTCCGTGATCCGGTTCGGGGTCCGCCAGCTGCGTCGCCGGGTCCAGCTGCCGGTGCAGCCGTTCCACGAGCCGTCGGGCCGCATGATGCCCGCGGCTGCGCAGCAGCTGGTTGCGCGCGGCCACCTCCACGAGGATCGCGACGTTCCGTCCCGGGGCGACCGGCATCCGCACCATCGGAATCCGGATGCCGAGCGTCTCGTAGAACGCGTCATCGATCCCGAGGCGGTCGTATTCCCGCCCCGGCTCCCATCTCTCCAGTTGGACGACGAGCTCCACCCGTTTGGACGTGCGCGTGGAGGCGACGCCGAACAGGTCCTGTATGTTGATCAGGCCCAGCCCCCGGATCTCCATATGGTGCCGCGTCAGCTCCGGGCAGCTCCCGATCACGTACGACTCGCCCCGGCATCGCAGCTCGACGGCATCGTCGGCCACGAGGCGATGGCCGCGCACGACCAGGTCCAGCGCGCATTCGCTCTTCCCGATGCCGCTCTCGCCGATGATCAGCAGCCCGAGGCCGAGGATGTCCATCAGCACGCCATGGACGATCCCGCGGGCCGCCAGGTACGTGTCGAGGAGCGCCGACAATCGCATCATGGCTTCGGGTGTGGAGGCGGACGTGAACAGCAGCGGCACCGCGGCCGCATCGGCCGCCTCGAGGAGCTCGGTGGCGGGCGTGAATCCGCCGGTGATCAGCACGCAGGGCAGGTCGTGTCCGAACACCCGTGCCAGCGCCGCGCGCCGCGGTTCGGCCGGCAGCGACTCGACGTACCGGATCTCGCTCTCGCCGAACACGAGCACGCGTCCGCCCTTCAGGTAGGCATCGAACCCGGACAGCGCGAGTCCGGTCTTCTGGGGCTGCGGGATGGTGATCCGGCGCTCGACGCCGGCCTCGCCGGCAATGAGCTCCAGCACGAGGACGCGCGATTCGGCCAGATCGCGCAGCAGGGTTGCGACGGTGACGCCAGTCATCTGTAAGGGACGGCCCGGCCGGTGGTCCGGGAGGGCACCCTATTATGGCTGGATGAGCCCGAAATTACCGTCGGTGCGCCGGTACAGGATGGCCACGGAATCATCGTCCATGTCACGAAACACCAGGAAATCGTCATCGGCCTCGTCCAGCCGCTGCGAGGCGTCCTCGAGCGACATCGGCTTGACGGCGTAGCGGGTCGCCCGGATCACGCGGGGGCCCGGGGCGGCCGGCGCGGTCTCGGCCGGTGCCGGCGCGACCTTCCGGTTGCGGACGGCCCTGGCCGGCTGCCGCTTTCGAGTTTCCCACTTCCCTTTCAGCTTCTTGGCCTGCTGCTCGATCTTGAGTGTGGCCTGCCGGATCGCCAGGGGCCAGGCGTTGGCCTCCCCGGTGCCGCTCAGCAGGTGATCGCCGCGCGTATGCATCGCGATCTCGACCTTGTGCCGGTACTTCTCCTTCGTGACGATGATCTGCGCCGAGAGGGCGGCGTCGTTGAGGACCCGTTCGAGGGTGGCGAGCCGCTTGGTGATGAGCTGACGGAGGGCTGGCGTCACGGTGACGTGACGTCCGGTAATGTCGACGCGCATTGAGTAAACGCTCCAGCTGAAACGGTGTTGAACCGTGTTGCACCGTGGCTAGAAAAGCACCTTCCGCTGGTTCGACGTCGGGATCTTCAGCTCCTCGCGGTACTTCGCGATGGTCCGGCGGGCGAGCAGGAGCCCTTCCTTCTGCAGGATGCTGACGATCTTCGAGTCGCTGAGCGGCTTCCGCGGGTCCTCGTTCTCGATGATCTTCCGGATCCGCTGCTTGATGGTGACCGACGAGACGTTGTCACCGTACGAGCTGCTGATCCCGCTGTGGAAGAAGAACTTCATCTCGAACACGCCCTGCGGCGTGTGCATGTACTTGTTGTTGACGACCCGGCTGACGGTGGACTCGTGCATGCCGATGTCGTTGGCCACGTCCCGCAGGACGAGCGGCCGGAGGTGTTCGATACCGAGGTCGAGGAACTCCCGCTGAAAGTTGATGATGCTGGTGGCGACCTTGTGGATCGTCTTCTGGCGCTGGTCCACCGACTTGATCAGCCACAGCGCCGAGCGGAACTTGTCCTTCACGTAGGCGCGGGTCTCGTCGGTGTTCTCCCCCGCGCTCTTGTCGAGCAGCCGGCGGTAGACGGGGCTGATGCGCAGCTGCGGAAGCCCCTCTTCGTTGAGCGCCGCGACGTACTGGTCCTCCACTTTCACGACGTACACGTCGGGAATGACGTACTGCGACTGCGAGGGATTGAAACGGCTGCCCGGCTTGGGATCGAGATGGCGGATGATCTCGACGTGCTCGCGCAGGTCGTCGATCTGGACGCCGAGCTTCCTGGCGATCTCGGGCACCTGGTGGTTCTGCAGCAGGCGGAGGTGTTCGGTGACGATCTTCTCCGTGATGGTGCCTTCGAGTCCGAGGTGCCGGATCTGGAGCCAGAGGCATTCCTGGAGGTCGCGCGCCGCGACGCCGATCGGATCGAACGTCTGAATGTGCTGAAGGGCCTTCTCGACCTCGGCGACCGGCCAGTCGGCCATGGCGGCGATTTCCTCGACCGACGCCACCAGATACCCGTCGTCGTCGAGGTTGCCGATGATCGCGCCGCCGATCTCCTGGAGCCGTTCGTCGCTCGTCTGCAGCGAGAGCTGCCACATCAGGTGATCGGAGAGCGAGCCGGCGGTCGAGAGCGTGTTCTCGATCGGCGGCAGCTCTTTGACTTCCTGCGGCGTGCGCGGCCGATAGCCGTCGTCGAGGTAGTCGCCGAAGAAGTACTCGTAGTCGGCGTCGTCCCAGGTATCGGGCTTGTCGGCGGTCGGCTGTTCGGCGGCTTTTTCGGCCGGCTGCTGTTCGGCGGGCTGGAGCTCTTCAGTCGGGACTTCTTCGAGGAGGGGGTTCTCCACCATCTCCTGGTTGAGCAGGTCGGCCAGCTCCAGGGTGGACATCGGCAGCAGTTTGATCGCTTGCTGGAGCGATGGCGTCAGGATGAGCTTCTGAACGAGTTTGGTGTGCAGCTTCTGCGCAATCGCCATGGTCCAGTCGGGCCCTTCCGTCCTTTCAATCTTAGTCCAATCGGAAATCCGCACCGAGGTAAATCCGTTTGACCTCCTCGTCGTCCGCGAGACTCTGCGGCGTGCCACTCTTGAATATCACGCCGTCGTGCACAATGTAAGCCCGATCTGTGATGCGGAGGGTCTCGCGGACGTTGTGGTCCGTGATGAGCACACCAATCCCGCTGCTTTTCAGGTGAAAGATGATCTTCTGGATGTCGGCGACGGCGATCGGGTCGATGCCGGCAAACGGCTCATCCAGCAGCATGAACTTCGGGGAGATGACCAGGGCTCGCGTGATCTCGACCCGGCGCCGCTCTCCTCCCGACAGGGTATAGGCCTGGGCCTTGGCCAGCCGGGTGAGGTCCAGCTCGGCCAGCAGCTCACGCAGCCGGGTGCGGCGTCCGGCGCCATCGAGATCCAGGGTCTCGAGGATGGCCGAAATGTTCTGCTCGACGGTCAGGCCGCGGAAGATCGACGGTTCCTGCGGCAGATAGCCGATCCCCTTGCGCGCGCGGACGTACATCGGCGCATCGGTGACGTCCTGGCCGTCCAGCAGCACGCGTCCCGCGTCGGGTCCCACGAGCCCCACGACCATCGCAAACGTCGTGGTCTTGCCCGCGCCGTTGGGCCCGAGCAGGCCGACGACCTCGCCGGAGGCCACGGCGAGGTCCACTCCCTTCACGACCGTGCGGCCGCTGTAGGCCTTGGTGAGTCCGTTCGCCTCGAGTGTCGCCATCTATTTGCGTTTCAGCTCCGCAGGACAGGACGGGAGTGTCTTGATGGTATGCGGAAAGATCGGGGTGCCTCTGACCTGGGCGGTCTCGCTCGAGCGGCTGAACTTCAGCTCGGCCCCGAGCGTGATCGTACAGGTCCCCTGCTTTTCCTCGACGACTTCGACGGGTGTGCCGGTCATGAGATACGTGTCGTCGGCGGCGATGTACGTCAGGTGATTTCCCTTGCCGATGCGGGGCCCCTCCCGGACAACGACCGAGCCGTTGATCCCGAAGGCCTCCGTGCGTTCCAGCTCGTTCTGGTCCGCCTTCAGGTACAGGAGGATGCGATCGCCCGTGAGATGTCCCTGCGTACCCTGGAGCTGCGCCTTCCCCGTGTAGGTCGCGAGGCGCCTGGCGTCGTCATACGAGAACGCGTCCGCCTTGCCGGTGGACTCCGCTGATGTCCGGCTGCCTGTCTTCGGATCGACCTCTTCGAAGACGAAGACGGTGGCGACGGCTTCCGAGGCGGTCAGGTTCCCGCTCTTTTCCTCGATGACGATCGAGCCCGCCTTGATCGTCGTCTTGCCCTGCCAGAGCTTCGCGTCGCCCGAGTAGGTGGCGCTGCTGCCTTTGTGCTGCAGGCGGTTCGACGTGACGTTGACTTCTTTGTCCTGCGCGAGCATCGGAGGGATCCGGGCCTCTCCGCCGCGCGCGCTCGGGGACGTCTGCGCGAGGATCGTGCTGCGGACCCTCGTGTCGGCTGTCATCTCACGGGATGACAGCACGAACGCGATGGTCCGGGCCTGGACCGAGAGCCGGCCGTCGGTCACGTGAGCCGAGGGGCCCGGTTCGCCGTCGGCCGGCATGAGCTCGAGATGATCGCCCGCAACGTGGTAGATACCCTGCGCCGCCTCGGCCTTGAAGTCCGGCGCGTCGCGGAACGTCACGTTGCCGCGGAAGTCGGCTTTCTCGAGCGCGCCGAGTCCGGGCTTCGTCTCGATCTGCAGCTTCAGCGAGGTCGCCTGGCGATGGACCGGGGCAACGCCCCGGCCGGCGGCGCTTGCTTTCCTCGTCGGCGTAGGCGGCGACGATG
>JBBECO010000051.1:0-25747 GCA_040881785.1 Vicinamibacterales bacterium | reverse complement strand
ATTGACTGCGGCGACGCCCCGGCCGGCGGCGCGCGTCTCGACGTACTCGACGCCGCCGGCGAACGTCGCAGTCTGCAGTCCGGCGCCGGGCGCGCCCACGGCCATCAGCGACGCGGCCTTGATCCGCTTCGCCGGGCTCTGCCCATCGGCCGGCAGGTCCACCTGCACGCGCTCGTTGGCCGTGAGGTTCGTGACGGACGATCCGTCGGGGCCGAGCGCGATGTCGATGGCGTTGCCGGCGATCCGCCGCCCCGCGCCCCCCTCGCCCGGCAACTGCACGACCGCATTCTCGACGAGCCTGGCGAATTGCAGGGTGCGGCCGTCGTCGGCGTAGGTCAGGTCGATGTCGGTGGCCGACATCGCCTGCGGGCCGCCCTGTCCGCCGGCGATGCGGCTCTGGTCGCGCAGTTCGAGCATCTGCACGCGCTCGTCGTCTTCGCTGAGCCTGATCGTGATCTGATTGGCCTCGGTGACGCGCCCCTCTCGCTCGATGCGTGCCGCGCCTTCCAGCACGAGGTAGTGGTCCGCGCGCGCCAGGCCGATTTTCGTCGCCGAGCCGTCCAGGCCGCCGAGGCCGTCCGGGCTCGGGTCGACCGCAATCTTCGCCTGATCCAGGATCCAGAGCACTTCACGGTTCTGATCGTAGGTGGCGCCGACGCCCGAGCCCCGCATGCGTCCCTTGGTGAATTCGAGCGCTCCGGGAATCGTGACCATCCCGTCGGCATCGGTGTAGGTGGCCTCGGGGGTCGTGACCGCGAGGCCGCCGCCACCCGTGAAGCGGACGTTGCCCTTGAACAGGACGTGCTCGGGGACGTCTCCCGTCTTGGTGATTTCGGCCTCGTCGGCCTTTACCTGGAACCGGCGATCGCCCTTGTTGATGGTGACCGTGACCCCTCTCGAGAGCTGCGTGCGGCCATCGGGCAACCCGACGTTGGCGCCGAACTCGAGATCCCAGAGCCCCTTGCCGGAGGGATCGGTGACCCGATACGATCCGCCCTCGGGATTCTCGAGGGTGTTGGACGGGTCGAGGCGCTTCGGCGGCGGGTCCTGCGCCGGCGCGACGCGCTCTCTCCGCAGCGTCATGACGAGCACGACGACGAAGCCGATGACGAGGAGGACGATGACCGTCTGGGCGGCCCGCTGCCAGCGCATCAGTCGGTGAGGCCTTTGAAATCCGCCACGGTCAGCTCGAGGTACGTCTCCCCCTGGTACTCGTTCTTGTCGAGGGAGAAGGCGAGGTTCATGCCGTCACGGTTCTGCTCGAGAAAGTCGGCGCGCTCGATCGCGCGCCAGGCCATGGCGCGGAAGCGGCGGCCATCCTGCGCGAAGGTCATCTTCAGGTGGCGTTCCTTGATCGTCCGCGGGCCCTCCACGATCTGGACGCCCGTGGCGTGAAACACCGGGCGCGGGTTGGCGAGGCCGAAGGGCCCGAGCTGGTCGAGGCCGCGCATCAGATCGTGCGTGATGGCCTTCAGCGACAGCGGGGCGTCGATGCGGAGCCGCGGCCGCAGCTGATCGGGCTCGATGACCTCGTCGGCGTAGGCATTGATGCGCGCGCGGAACTCCGGCACGCGTCCGGCTTCCATCGTCAGGCCCGCCGCCTGCTTGTGGCCGCCGAACTTCACGAAGAGGTCCGCACAGTGCTCGAGTGCGGCGAGCAGATCGAAGTCGGGAATGCTGCGGCAGGAGCCGTGGGCGACATCGCCCTCGATCGACAGCACGATGGACGGCTTGTGGTACGTGTCCACGAGCTTCGAGGCCGCAATCCCGATGACGCCGCGATGCCAGCCGAGGCCGCCGACGACGAGCACGTTGTGGGCGCCGACGGCGGGATCCGTGTCGATGGCTTTCTTCGCCTGGGTGACCAGATCGGCTTCTTCGGTCTGCCGCTTCAGGTTCTCGTCGCACAACTGCTGCGCGAGGGCACGCGCCTCGTCGCCCCTCGCCTCGTCGGTCGCCAGGAGCAGGCGCGCCGCGATGTCGGGCGTGCTCATGCGGCCGGCCGCATTCACGCGCGGCGCGATCATGAAGCCCACGTGATAGCTGTCGATCGTCTTGCCGGCGAGGCCGCAGGCCTCGAGGAGCGCCCGCAGCCCGACGGCGTGAGGCCCGGCCGAGAGCGAGGCCAGGCCGTGGCTGGCGATCACGCGGTTTTCGCCGACCAGCGGCACGACATCGGCCAGGGTGCCGAGTGCGGCGATCTTCACGAACGCGGGCAGCCACTTCCCCTTGCCCGCCCGGCTGCAGAGGGCCTGGACGACCTTGAGGGCCACACCGACGCCGGCGAGGTGCTTGTCGGGATACGTGCAGTCGGGGCGCTTCGGGTTGATGACGGCGAGCGCCGGCGGCAGCGTGCCTTCCGGCTCGTGGTGATCGGTGATGATCAGATCGACGCCCAGCTCCCGCGCCCGCCGGGCGGCCTCGCCGGCGCGGATGCCGCAGTCCACCGAGACGATGAGCCGCACGCCCTCGGCGTGGAGGCGTTCGATGGCGGCCGGCTGGAGGCCGTAGCCGTCCCGCATGCGTTCGGGCAGGAAGTGGATGACGTCGCCGCCGAGCATCTCCAGCGCCCGGCGCAGGATGACCGTGGAGGTGATGCCATCGACGTCGTAGTCGCCGTGGATGGCGATCTTCTCGCGCTGCGCGATCGCGCGTTCGAGACGCGGGATCGCCTTGTCCATGTCGGCGAGCCTGAACGGATCGTGCAGATGGTCGAGCGAGGGGTTCAGAAACCGGAAGGCCTGCTCGGCGTCCCCGAAGCCCCGCATGCACAGCAGCCGCGCGATGGTCGGATGCACGTTGATCGCGGCGGCGAGCGCCGCGGCCTGTGCGTCGTCGCACGGAAGGTGATGCCAGAGGAGGTGCTTCATCTATGGGTAACGACACGACTGCGACACGGTAGGCCCGACCTTCAGGTCGGGCGTGAGCGAATGAGCAACGCCGCCGTAACAACGCCCGACCTGAAGGTCGGGCCTACGTGATCGGTACGGCCTTGTCCTTGTCGACAAAGGCCGATCCCTCCTCCCCCATCCTTCGGAATTTGTCGTAGCGCAGGTTCAGGCGCTCCTCGACGGAGAGCGCCGAGACCTCGGTGAGCGCGTGGTGCAGCGCCTGGTCGACCAGCGCGCTGGCGCGCTCGTGGTCGTTGTGCGCGCCGCCGACGGGCTCGGGGATGATGGCGTCCACGAGGCCGAGCGCCACCATGTCCTGCGCGGTGATCTTCAGGGCCTCGGCCGCTTCCACCTTGCGGTTCGCATCGCGCCACAGGATCGCCGCGCACCCTTCGGGCGGGATGACGCTGTACACGGAGAACTCCTGCATGAAGACGCGGTCGCCGATGGCGATGCCCAGCGCGCCCCCGCTCCCCCCTTCCCCGCAGACGACCACGATGATCGGGACCTCGATCATCATCATCTCCCGCAGGTTGAGCGCGATGGCTTCGGCGACCCCTCGTTCTTCAGACTCCACGCCGGGATAGGCGGCCGGGGTGTCGATGAAGACGATGACGGGCCGGCTGAACTTCTGGGCGAGCTGGAGCACGCGCAGCGCCTTGCGGTACCCCTCCGGCCGGGCGTAGCCGAAGTTCCGGTAGATCTTCTGCTTGGTGTCGCCCCCCTTCTGGTGCCCCATCACCGCGACCGGCCGGCCCCGGTACTCGGCGAACCCGCAGATGATGGCGTGATCGTCGGCGAATCGGCGGTCGCCATGCAGTTCCGCGAAGCCCGTGAACAGACGCTGGATGTAGTCGAGCGTGTTGGGACGGTTGTTGTGCCGCGCCACGAGGACGCGCTGCCACGGCGTGAGGTGCTCGTAGAGCTCCGCCCGGATCTCGTCGGCGCGCGCGCGCAGCGTCTCGATCGACCGCATCCGCTCCGGCGTCTGCGGCAGCATGCTGAGCGCCTCGATTTCCTTGATGAGCACGCCGACGGGTTCTTCGAATTCGAGCAGTTCAGTGGCCATAGGAGAGCCCCGCAATTGCGAGTTGTGAATTGTGAATTGACAAACTACAAGCCACGTCGATCCGCCCGGACGGCTTCAACAGCACCGGCCCGCAAGCCGTCCCGGCCTGGATTTCCCACGAGCCTCGTCAATTCCCAATTCCCAATTCGCAACTGACTCTTGTCATCGTAGCTCGACCGAGCCCGAGCCGCACAGCTGCTCCACCTCGGAGACCATGCGTTCGGACGGCTTCACGCGGACGGCGACTTCCGACCGCACGCGCAGCGGCTTTTCCTTCCCCCGCACGTCCAGTTCCAGGAAGACGCGCCGGTCGCCGCGATGGCGCGACAGCAGCTCGGCGAGCGCTTCGAACGTCGGACGCCCGTGCGGCGGCACGGACAGGTGGATCGCCACCTCTTTCGTCGTCCGCTCCTGCAGCATGGCGATCGGCTGCAGCTCGGTCGCCACGATCCGCGCCGACTCGTCGTCTTTTTCGAACTTCCCCCGGACGAGCAGCATGGCGTCGGCCTCGATCACCGCGCCGTGCTTGCCGAAGCACTCCGGAAAGACGACGACCTCGAGGTTGCCGGCGACGTCCTCGAGCATGAAGACCGCCATGCGGTCCCCCTTCTTCGTCTTCAGGGGGCGCAGGCCCGAGACGATGCCCGCCGTCCAGACGTCCGGGAGCGAGTCGCTCAGCTCCGCGACCCGGCGCGCGCCGAACGTCTTCAAGTCGTCGGCGAACCGCTCGAGCGGATGCCCGCTCATGTAGAACCCCAGCGCGTCCTTCTCGCCGGTCAGCTGAAGGGCCTCGGCCCAGGGCACCGCATCCGCCAGCGGGACGACGCTCGGCGTGCCGTCTTCGGCCGGACCGCCGAAGAGCTGATGCTGCCCCTTGTCCCGGTCGCGCTGGTGGCGGCCGCCGTGCTCCATCGCCCGGTCGATCGCCGCGAACAGGCGGGCGCGCGCCCGCCGGGCATTGGCGGTGTCGTCGGGCGCCAGCGAATCGAGCGCCCCGGCCTTCACGAGGCTCTCGAGCACGCGCTTGTTCACCAGCCGCAGGTCCGCGTGCTCGCAGAGCGTGTAGAGCGAATCGATGCGGCCGTGCTCGCGCCGGACGTTCAGGATCGACTGCACGGCCCCTTCCCCCACGTTCCTGACCGCGCAGAGGCCGAAGCGGACCCCCTCCGTCGTGACGGTGAACTGCAGCTCGCTCGCGTTCACGTCCGGCGGAAGGATCGGCACGCCGAGGTCGCGGCATTCGCCGAGATACATCGCGAGCTTGTCGGTGTTGGCCGCCTCGATGGTCAGCAGCGCCGCCATGAAGTGCCAGGGGAAGTTCGCCTTGAGATAGCCGGTCTGGTACGCCACCCAGGCATAGGTCGTCGAGTGCGACTTGTTGAAGCCGTACCCGGCGAAGTACTCCATCAGGTCGAAGATCTTGGTCGCCTTCTTCTCGTTGAGCCCCTTGCCCTTCGCTCCCTCCATGAACGCTTCGCGCTGCTTCGCCATGACCCTGGGGTCCTTCTTCCCCATGGCCTTGCGCAGCATGTCGGATTGCCCCAGCGTGAAGCCGGCCAGGACGACGGCGATCCGCATGACCTGTTCCTGGTAGGCGATGACGCCGTACGTGTCGCCGAGGATGGGCGCGAGCTGCGGCAGGTCGTACTTGACTTCGGTCTTCCCCTGCTTGCGCGAGATGTAGTCGTCCACCATGCCGCTCTTGAGCGGACCGGGACGGTAGAGGGCGTTCAGCGCGATGAGATCGTCGAGGCGCTCCGGCTTCGCCTTGCGGAGCAGCTCCCGCATCCCCGAGCTCTCGAACTGGAACACGCCGTAGGTCTGCCCGTCGCAGAACAACTGGAACGTCTTCCGGTCGTCGAGCGGGATGGCGTCGATGTCGAGCTCGATGCCTTCCGTGCGCGTGATCTCGTCGAGCGCGTCGCGGATCAGCGTCAGCGTACTGAGCCCCAGGAAGTCCATCTTGAGCAGGCCGACCCGTTCGACCTCCTTCATGGCCCATTGCGTGACGATTTCGTCCTTCTGGCTCTTGTAGAGCGGGATGAACTCCGTCAGCGGCCGGGGGGCGATGACGACGCCCGCGGCGTGGACCGAGGCGTGCCGCGTCATTCCTTCGAGGCGCTGGGCGACCTCCAGCAGCTCCCTGATCCGCTCGTCCTTCTGCTGGAGATCCCTGAGCACGGGACTTTCCTCGAGCGCCTTTGCCAGCGTCATGTCGAGCGCGGGCGGGACGGCCTTGGCCACACGATCGGCATCGGCGTACGGAATGTCCATGACGCGGGCGACGTCGCGCACAACGGCGCGGGCCTTCATCGTCCCGAACGTGATGATCTGCGCGACGTTCTCGCGGCCGTACTTCTGCGTGACGTACTCGATGACCTCGCCGCGCCGCCGCTCGCAGAAATCGATGTCGATGTCGGGCAGCGAGACCCGTTCGGGATTGAGGAAGCGCTCGAAGATCAGGTCGTACTCGATCGGGTCCACGTCGGTGATCCGCAGGCAGTAGGCGACGAAGCTGCCGGCCGCCGAGCCGCGCCCCGGACCGACGGGGATCCCCTTCTCGCGGGCGTGGCGGATGAAATCCCAGGTGATCAGGAAGTACCCGGGGTACTTCATCTGCTTGATCATCTCGATCTCGTACGTCAGCCGGCGCTCGTACTCGTCGATCGTATGCTTGAGGACGCCCGTGAGCGCGAGCTCCTTCAGCCGCGGCAGCCGCACCGCGAAGCCCTGCCGGACGACGTGCTCGAAGTAGGCGTCCAGCGTGAAGCCGGCGGGGACGTCGAAATTGGGCAGGTGGTTCACCGTGCCCGACAGGTCCACCTGGCAGCGCTCGGCGATCCGCACCGTGTTGGCCATCGCCTCCGGGAAATCGCCGAAGACGCGCGCCATCTCCTCGGCGGTCTTCAGATAGAACTGGTCCCCGTGATACTTGAGGCGCTCGGTGTCGTTGACGGTCTTGCCGGTGCCGATGCACAGCAGGATGTCGTGGGGCTTGTGATCCGAGTTCCGCAGGTAGTGGACGTCGTTGGTGGCGACCAGCTGCAGGTTCAGATCGTTCGCGATCGGCTGCAGCCCGGCGTTGACGATCTTCTGCTCCTCGATGCCCTGATACTGCATCTCGAGAAAGAAGTTCTGCGGCCCGAGAATGTCCCGGTACGCGGCCGCGGCGTCGAGCGCCTTCTTCTGCTGCTCGCGGCGGATGCCGGTGGCGACTTCCCCTTTGAGGCAGCTGCTCAACCCGATCAACCCCTTCGCGTGCTGCGCGAGGATCTCCTTGTCGATGCGCGGCTTGTAGTAGAAGCCCTCGGTGTAGCCCGACGACACGAGCTTGATGAGGTTGTGCCAGCCCTCTTTCGTTTCGGCCAGCAGGACGAGGTGATTGGCCGTCTCGCCCGGCGTGCCGCTCTTGGTCCGCCGGTCCCCCGGCGCAACGTACACCTCGCACCCGAGGATCGGATTGATGCCGCGCTTCCTGGCCTGATCGTGGAACGCGATCGACGAGAACATGTTGCCGTGCTCGGTGATCGCCGCCGCCGGCATCTGCAGCTCGACACACTTGTCCAGGAGCTCCTCGATGCGGCAGGCGCCGTCCAGGAGCGAGAACTCGGAGTGAAGATGAAGATGAACGAAATTGCTCATTCGTAACTGCCCCGAAAGCCGCTTACCGCCAAGGGCGCAAAGAACTCTTTTGAAAAATACCTTTGCGTTCTTCGCGATCTTTGCGGTGAATCCGTGACGGCTACTCCCATTCGATGGTGGACGGCGGCTTCGAGCTGATGTCGTAGACCACGCGGTTGATCCCCTTGACCTCGTTGACGATGCGCGAGGAGATCGTCGCGAGCAGCTCGTGCGGCAGCCGCGCCCAGTCGGCGGTCATGCCGTCGCGGCTCTCCACCGCGCGGATGGCGATCGTGTACTCGTAGGTGCGCGCGTCCCCCATCACGCCGACGCTCTGCACCGGCAGCAGGACGGCGAACGACTGCCACAGCTTGCGGTACCAGCCGGCCTTCTTTACTTCCTCCGAGACGATGTGGTCCGCCCGTCGCAGCAGGGTGAGGCGCGAGTGCGTGACCTCGCCGAGGATCCGGACCGCGAGCCCCGGACCGGGGAACGGCTGGCGCCACACGAACTCGGCGTCGAGCCCCAGTTCTTCCCCCACCTTGCGGACTTCGTCCTTGAACAGCAATCGCAGCGGCTCGACGAGCTTGAACCGCATCCGGTCGGGCAGACCGCCGACGTTGTGATGACTTTTGATCGCGGCCGACGGCCCGACCACCGAGACGCTTTCGATGACGTCGGGATAGAGCGTGCCCTGCGCCAGGAAGTCGAACGAGCCGAGTGTGGCGGCTTCGGTTTCGAACACGTCGATGAACGCCGCGCCGATCGTCTTGCGCTTGGTTTCCGGGTCGATGACGCCGGCCAGGCGGGTCATGAAGAGGTCCACGGCGTCGACGAAGACCAGCGGCAGGTTGAGCCGCCCGAAGCGCTTCCGGATCTGCTCGGCCTCGTCCTGCCGCATCACGCCGTTGTCGACGAAGATGCAGGTCAGCCGGTCGCCGATGGCGCGGTGGATCAACACCGCCGCGACGCTGGAGTCCACGCCGCCGCTCAGGCCGCAGACGACCTTGCCGTCGCCGACCTGCTCGCGGATGCGCGCGGTCGCCTCCCCGACGAACGACTTCATCGTCCAGTCGCCCGTGCAGCCGCACACGTCGTAGGCGAAGTTGCGCAGGATCTCGAGACCGTAGTCGGTGTGCGCCACCTCGGGATGGAACAGCAGCGCGAACAGCCGCCGTTCGGGCGACGCCATCGCGACCACCGGCGCATTGGCGCTGGTCGCGGTGACGGTGAAGCCCGCAGGCGCGGCCTGCACGAAGTCGCCATGGCTGGCCCAGACTCGCAGCTCGCGGGGCTTGCCCTGAGCGGAGTCGAAGGGCACGTCGGCGAAGAGCGGCGCGTCCGGGTCGATCGAGATCGTCGCGAGCCCGAACTCACGATGCGGCGCCGGCGCCACGCGGCCGCCGAGCGCATGCGTCATCAGCTGCATGCCGTAGCAGATGCCGAGCACCGGCACCCCGGCATCGTAGATCGCCGTGTCGCAGTGTGGCGCGCCGGTGTCGGACACACTCTTGGGGCCGCCCGACAGGATGATCCCGACCGGCTTCCGCTCGCGAATGCTGGCGAGCGGCGTGTCGAAGGGCAGGATCTCGGCGTAGACCGACAGTTCACGCAGCCGGCGCGCAATCAGCTGCGTGAATTGCGATCCGAAATCGAGGACGACGATAGTCTGATGATTCACTGTGAGCGCTGGCAGACGGGAAAACGAACAGCTGATCGGATGACGCTATTATAAGGTGTGGACTCGGCCCGCACCACCATATCTTGTAGGTTTGTTGCCCGAATGCCGGGCATCGCCCTGATCGTCCTTGGGCTCGCAGGTGCGGTGGCCGCGCAGCAGGCGGCGTCGCCTGCTGTCACGCCGCAGAGTGGGGCCACCCCGCAGGAGGGCGGCACCGTCCTCGGGCCGCCCAAACCGCTCCCCGGCACAGCGATGAAGATCCCGGAGCCGCCGCCCGACATCCTGTGGTCGGCGAAGATCCTCGCCGCGCCGGTGACCAGTCCGCTCATCGCGGGCGAGCACGTCCTGCTCTCGTATCTGCCGGGCATCGTCGCCGCGCACCGCCGGCAGGACGGCCAGCAGGTCTGGCAGGCAGAGTTGAAACCGGTGCAGCCCCTGACGGCCGATGGCGATCTGCTGTTTGTCGTCGCCGCGGACGCCATTCACGCGCTGCGGATCGCCGACGGCACGGTGGTCTGGCGCGTGGCGGCCGGCGGGCTCACGGCGCCGCTCCTGGCCAAGGACGGCTGGGTGATCGCCGCCACCACGGGCACGCTGACCGCCCGCCGCGCGAGCGACGGGAGCGAGGTCTGGTCGGTCGAGGCGCCGCTGCAGCGCGAGGCGGCGGCCATCGCGGGCAACGCGCTGGTCGTCCCCACCGCGGATGGCCACGTGCGATCGCTGAATCTCACGACCGGCGCGGAAACGTGGGCCACCCGCGTCGGTGGTTTCCCCGGCGAACCGCTGGTGGTCGGGGACGACGTGTTTCTCGGCGTCAGCGACAAGTACTTCTACTGCCTCGACGCCGATGACGGCGACATCCAGTGGCAGAAACTGGTCGGCGCGACGATTCGCGGCCGGGCGTCCACGGACGGGGAGCGTGTGTTCTTCTCGGCGCTCGACAACACGGTGCGTGCGCTGGCGCTCGGCACGGGCTCCCAGCTCTGGCAGGCGGGGTTGCGGTTCCGGCCGCTGGCCGGACCGGCGGCCGCGGGCGGTACGGTCTTCGTCAGTGGTCCTGGCGCGGAAGTCCGGATGCTGCGGGCCAAAGACGGCACGAGCGGCGGCAGCGTGACCTTCCCGGGCGACCTGGCGATTGCCCCCGCGATGTCGGCTGGGCCGCTGGGCCTGACGATGGCCGCCGCCACCGGCGGGCTCGACCAGACCTGGAGTCTCGAATACACGCGGATCGTGCGCGTGCCCCCGCCGCTTACCGTGAAGCGGCCGCGGTAGCGGCCAGCTCCTCCCGGACCGTGGCCGCGAGACGCGCCACGCCTTCACGGATCCGTTCGTGGGTCGGCGCCGAGAACGACAGCCGGATGTTGTTGCCTCCAGCCCCGTTCACGAAGAACGCTTCCCCCGCGACGTAGATCACCCCGTTGCCGGCCGCGCGCGCGATCATCGCCTCGCTGTCGATCTGCGCCGGGAGCGTCACCCAGAGAAAGAAGCCGCCACGCGGGGCGGGCCAGCGGACGTCACCGCCGAACTCGCGCGTGAGCGCCTCCACCATGACGTCGCGCTTGGCCTGGTAGTGCTGTCGCAGCAGCGGAAGCTGCCGCTGCAAAATGCCCCGCCGGCAGCACTCGTACACCACGCGCTGGTCGAGCGCGCCCGTGCAGAGATCCTCCGCTTGCTTGGCTATCTCGAACTTGGCGGCCAGCGGCGCCGGCGCGTCGATCCAGGCGACGCGGAATCCCGGGGCGAGCGTCTTCGAAAAGCTGCTCAGATAAATGACGCGGCCGTCCGTATCGTCGGCGCGGATCGGCCGGACATCCGCCTCGGTCGCCGAGTCTTCGAAATACAGTTCGCGGTACGGATCGTCTTCGATCAGCAGCACGTTGCGCCGCTCGGCCCATGCGAGCAGCCGCCGCCGCTTCTCGAGGCCGAGCAGCAGGCCGGTCGGATTCTGAAAATTGGGGACGACATAGAGCGCGCGGACGCGGCGGCCCTCGGCCAGCAGCCGCTGGCACGTCTCATCCAGGGCGTCGAGATCCACGCCGTCGACATCCTGCCGGACGCCGATCATGCTCGCCTGGACGTTGCGGAACGCGGTAATGGCGCCCGTATAGGTCGGGAGCTCGACGAGGAGGACGTCACCCGGGTCGAGTAGCACGCGGGCGACGAGATCGAGCCCCTGCTGGGACCCCGTCGTGACGAGCAATCGCTCGATGGAGGTCTGCGCGCCGCGCGCCGCCATGATGCCGGCGAGTTCCTCGAGCAGCGGTCTGTGGCCGCGCGTCGGTCCGTACTGCAGCGTACTGCCGTCGGCCCCCGTCAACAGTTCCTGTGTGATCGCGGTGAAGTCCGCCCAGGGAAACATCTCGGGCGCGGGATACCCCGGGGCGAACGAAATGATGTCCTGTGACTGCGCCAGGACGGTGCCCATCCGCCGGATGGCGGATCCCTGCATCTGTCCGGCGGCACGTGAGAGAAAGTCGTCGTAGTTGATCATGCGGATACGTGGGGGTGAGCCACCCTGAAAGTACGGACGGCGCCGGGCCCGTCCGCGTACAGCCGGTATTGCGCCAGGTAGCCGCCGAGGGCGGTCAGCGCGAGGTATTGAAACACGAAGCCGCGCATCAGCCAGGCCGCCACCTGCAGCGGCACGACCGCCAGGCCCACGAGCGGCACGAACGCGATCAGGCCCAGGCCGGCGGTGGCGAGAATCGACGCGACGGTCGCCAGCGCCACCAGGAGCAGCACGATGCCGAAGATCGCGGCGATCTCACGCAACGCGCCTCGCAGGAACTGGATCACACGGCCGGCCGCCGCCCGGACGCTGACGTCCTCGACCGCGACAATCATCTGCGTGAGCAGGTAAACGAGATTGATGAGCGTGATCCAGACGACGAGTGCGCTCGAGGCGGCCGCGGCCACGACCGTCCAGCCGAGCAGCACCGGCGTGTTCTGCGCCAGCGCATAGCCGCCCACGATGAACGCCAGGTACGCCGCCGCGGTGAGCACGTAGGCGAGCAGGAGGCAGGCGCCGAGGCGCAGGTACCGCCGCCAGAGCCGCTTGCAGCCGTCGAGAAAGGGATCGATGTGCACGCGGCCCGCCGCCCGCACGGCGTCGAGCCGCACCGGCGGCCGCTCGATCGGTCCCGCGGTCGCCTCCGCGTTCGCCAGCAGCGCCATCGTGCCCCCCTTGACGATGAACGTGAGGGCCGAGCCGCCGAGGAGCACCAGGAGGAACGCGGCCGCGTACGCGGCAAACGCCACCGGATTGGCCCGCAGCGCGGCGAACACCGCCGCGACGATGTCGCGGATGTCGCCGGCGAGCAGGTCCTCGACCTCCGCGCCGAGCAGCAGCACGACGAGGAACAGCCCGCCGATCACCGGCACGGCCAGCAGCAGCTTGAGCGTCGCCTCGGCGATGAACTGGACGACGACGAGCGGCCAGTTCGCGGCGGCGATCAGCGCGCCGCGCTTGAGGGCGGCCTTGAGCGGAAGATGGGGGGACATGCCGTGCAGTCTTCAAGTGTACCCTTTGCGGTATCCTCCTGCCGAAGGTGCGCACCGTCGAAACGCCGCTCGTACGGGACCGTCAGGTCCACTGGCGCCGGTTGCTGGCCGCCGGCGTCCTGCTGGCCGCCACGGTCGGGATCGCCGGGGCAGGTCTGGAGTGGGCGCGCTTCGGCCGGGGCCCCGCCGGGGCGCTCGCGAAGGCGGATGCCGACGTGCGCCGCGACTTCGACCGGAAGACGGCGCTGCTGGCGCGTCTGGCGTCGGCGATTGCGACCGATCCGGCGACGGCGCGCGCGCTCGAGGCGGCCCGCTCGCTGCAGGGCACCGCGGACGCGGACGCCGCGCGCGCGCTGTTCGAGATCATCGACATCCGGACCGGAGAAATCCGCGAGCGGTCCGACATCGCGCTGACGATCTTCGACCTGCCCCACGGCGGCGCGCGCGCGCGCGCCTGGGCCGGCCGGCCGTCCGACATCCCGGATGAGCGCATCCGCAGTCCGTTGTCCTGGTTCGTGACCCCCTCGGCGCAGGGCCTGCGGCTCGTGCATCTCGTTCCGGTCGCGACAGGCGACGGTCCGCCGCTCGCGGTGGTCGTCGCCGAGCAGGCCCTGTCGGCGGCGCCCGCGGCCGGCGCGCTGTCGATCGACGACTACACGTTGCCGACAGCCTTCGGGCCGGCGTCGGTCCGCTTTCAATACGAAGGGGCGGGCGAGCAGGAGCGGCGCAACGCGTTTCTGCTGCGGGCCCCCTCCGGGGAGGTCCTGCTGGAGGCGACCCTGCCGGCCGCGCAGATCGCGCGCGCCCGCTCGGTGCTGCGCCGCCGCGTGGTCGCGGCGGTCCTGGGCACGCTGGCCGTGACGCTGCTGCTGCTGGCGGGGCCTCTGCTCGACCGCCGATCGAGGCGCGGCTCGGCGGCGGCGTATCCACGCCTGACGGCCGCGGCCGCGCTGCTGGTGGTCGCGGGGGCTGCGCTGGGCTGGGCTGCGCTGGACATCGCGATCGACGGGAGTCCGGGCTATCCCGTGCTGCTGCTGATCGCCGGCGGCGCGACCGCCGCGCTGATCGCGCTGCTTGCGGCGCCGCTGTCGCGACGGCGGGCCCAGCTGCGCGGCCGACGCCGGACGTCAGAGGGCGCGCGGACGCACTTCGCGGTCCGTCAGCTGCTCGCCGGCATCGTCGTCGCGGCGCTCGTCTCGCTGTTCGCGCTGATCCTTCGCCGCGCGCTCGCCGTGGCCCCCGTGGATCTGAGGGATTTTTCCCTTCATCCGTGGAGCGTGGCACGGCTCACGCTGCTGGCGGCGATCCTTGCGTGTCACCTGGCGGCGCTGTGGGCCGGGACGCTCGTGCTCGCCGCCTCGATCATGCGCTGGCGCTTCCCGCGACGGGATGTGCGGACCGCCGGCCTCGCGTGGCTGCTCTGGACGCTGCCGGCCGCGGCGGTGGCGGCGGCCGCGGTCGCGCGCGGGTGGGATCTGCCGGCGCTGGGCATCGCGCTGTCCGCGGCCGTCTGCGCGACCGCGGCGCTCGCCGCGCGCGACGTCGCGCGCTGGTTCCGGCACGCGACCGTCGCCGCACGCATCATGGCGCTGTTCGTCGCGTTTCTGGTGCCGTCGCTGCTGCTCTATCCGTCGGTCAACTTCTTGACGACGCGTGCGCTGCGCTCGGTGATCGCGACGCGCTATGCGGTCGAGGCGCAGCAGCATCCCGAGATCCTCCAGGCGCGGCTGGAAGACGTGCGCCACCAGATCGATGCCATGCCGTCGCTGCCGGGTCTCGTGCAGGCCGGTCGGGATCCGGCCGCCGAAGGCCCCGGTACCGGACCGGCGTTTTTTGTCTGGCGCCAGACGGCGCTCGCCAGCGCCCGGCTGACGTCGGCCGTCGAGTTGTACGGGCTCGACGGCGGGCTCGTGAGCCGGTTCGCGCTGAACTTTCCGGAATACACCGGAACGATCCAGCCCCCCGGTACGGCGGACTCGTGTGAGTGGGAGGTCTTCGGCGAGGCCGCACCGTTCGGCTCTGAAGAGCGCCGGTTCCTGCACGCGCAGAAGAACATCTGCAACGGGGACGGCAGCGCGCGCCGCGTCGTGGGCTCGATCGTCGTGCACGTGGGACTCGATTACCGCACGCTCCCCTTCATCACGTCGCAGAGTCCGTACTTCGAAGTCTTCCGCACCGAAGGCGGGGCGCCGGCCGAAGGCATGACCGGGAGCGGCGTCGACCTCGTCATCTACGGGTGGGGTCTGACGCCGCTGTACGCGTCGGGGACGGCCGCGTGGCCGATCACGAACCTCTTCCCGCGGATCTACGGCAGTCGGGAGCCGTTCTGGACCGAGATCGAGCGCGGCAACGTGCGCTGGCACGTGTTCTTCTCGAACAACCGCAACGGCATCTACGCGCTGGGCTACCCGGCCCTGACACTGTTCGATCGCTTCGTCCATCTCGCGGAGCTCACGACGCTGGCCGGCGCCGCGTTCGTGCTCGTCCTGATGGGGACCGCATTCTTCACCCGCGTGGCCCGCGAGCGGCCGCGCGTCGGGCGCGCGCTGCTCCGCGAGATCCGCGCGAGCTTCTATCGCAAGCTCTTTCTCGCGTTCGTGCTCGCCTCGATCATCCCGGTGCTCACGCTGGCGCTGGTCATCCGCACGTATTTCGCCGGCCTCCTGCGCGCCGATGTCGAGGCCGAAGCCGCGCGCTCGGCGTCCGTCGCGCAGCGGGTCATCGAAGAGACACAGGCGCTGCCGCGCCCCGCCGGCGAGCCCCCACCTCCGGCCAGCGACGATGTGCTGATCTGGATCAGCCAGGTCATCGATCAGGACGTCAACATCTTCGCGGGACCCGATCTCCTGTCCACCAGCGAACGGGACCTGTTCGCGTCAGGTCTGCTGCCGACGCGGACGCCGGCCGACGTCTACCGCGCGATCGTCCTGCAGCGCCTGCCGAGCTTCGTCGGAGAAGACCGCATCGCCACGCTGCCCTACATGATCGCCGCGGCGCCCATACGGGCTGGCAGCCGCGAGGCGATCCTCACGGTGCCGCTCGCCGACCAGCAGCGCGAGATCGAGCGCGAGGTGGACGAAATCGACCGCGGCGTGCACCTCGCCGTCCTCTTCTTCATCCTGGTCGGGGCCGCGATGGGCCTGTCGATGGCCGAGCGCATCGCCGATCCCGTGCGCCGGCTCACGCGCGCGACGCGGCGCATCGCGAGCGGCGACTTCGACGCGCGGATCGCGGTCCGGTCCGCCGACGAGCTGCGGCGGCTCGTGGATGCGTTCAACAGCATGGCCGGCGAGCTGAAGGCCCAGCGGACCCAGCTCGAACGGACGCACCGGCTGGAAGCGTGGGCGGAAATGGCGCGGCAGGTGGCCCACGAAATCAAGAATCCCCTCACGCCGATCCAGCTGTCGGCCGAGCATCTGCGGCGGGTGCACGCCGACCGCGGCGAACCGATGGGGCCGGTGCTCGACAGCTGCGTGACGTCGATCCTCGGACAGGTGCGGCTGCTGCGACAGATTTCCTCGGAGTTCTCGAACTTCGCGTCCTCGCCCGTCGCCCGCCCGGCGGCGGTGGATCTGCCCGAGCTGGTGGCGGAGGTCGTGGATCCGTATCGCACCGGCCTGGCCGGCCGCGTCGCCCTCGACAACCGCGTGGCGCCCCCGCTGCCGCCGGTGTTCGTGGATCGCGTCCTCATCGGCCGCGCGCTCGTCAACATCGTCGAGAACGCGCTGCACGCGATGCCGTCGCGCGGCGCCATTACGCTGACCGCCGCGGAGGGGCCGGAGGGGGTCGTCCTTCGCGTCCGCGACACGGGCGTCGGCATGGACGACGAGGCGCGCGCGCGGGTCTTCGAGCCCTACTTCTCGACCAAGGCCACGGGCACGGGGCTCGGGCTCCCGATCGCGCGCCGGAACGTCGAGTTGAGCGGGGGCCGGATCGACGTGGAAAGCGCCCGCGGCGAGGGGACCACGGTGGTGCTGACGCTGCCAAAAGCAATGCTGAATGCTGAATGATGAATTACTTCAGCATTCCTCATTGCACGTCTTCAGCAGGACGTTTGTGCAGCCGGCCGATCGCCCAGACGATGATGGCGAAGAGGGTGTACGAATACGCCATCACGACCAGCGCGAGACGGGGTTGGGTGGCGATCAGCGCGATGATCACGGCGCCGAGAAACAGGGTCAGGTAGGACCGGCGCCAGCCCACGTCGACCGCCTTCACGCTGCGGAAGCGGATCGTGCTGACCATCAGCAGCGCGGGCACGAGCACCATGGCCAGCGCGGGCAGCGCCTGCTCCCAGTCCTGCAGGCCGACGGGATAGAGATACACCGTCGAGGCGATCACGCCGGCGGCCGCCGGACTCGGCATCCCGGCGAAGTAGCGCTTGTCGCTCGGCGTGTGCGTCTGGATGTTGAAGCGCGCGAGGCGCATCGCCGTGGCGGTGAGGTAGAGAAACCCGACGGCCCAGCCGACGCGCCCGAGGGGCCAGAGGCCCCAGGTGAAGGCCAGGATCGCCGGCGCCAGCCCGAACGACACCACATCCGCGAGCGAGTCCAGCTCGACGCCAAACGCGGACGTGGAGTTGGTCAGGCGTGCGAAGAACCCATCGAGCGTGTCGAGCACCATCGCGATGCCGATCAGCAGCGCGGCGGTGTCGAAGTCCGCCCGGGTCGCGTACACGACGCACGCATAGCCGCAGAACAGGTTCGCCACCGTCAGCAGCGACGGCAGCAGGAACACGCCGCGCCGGAACCGGGGCCGCCGGTCCGTCCGGCGCCGGCCCAACTTATCGAGCACCTGGGCGTCCCATGGTCGCCAGGATCGTCTCGCCGGCCACCGTGTGCTCCCCCACCAAGACGCGCAACTCGGCATCCGGGGGCAGGAACACGTCCATGCGCGAGCCGAATTTCATGAGCCCGATCCGCTCCCCGCGCGCGAGCTGCTGCCCTTCCACGACCCGGCAGACGATGCGACGGGCGAGGACGCCGACGACCTGCCGCACGACGACCGTGCGTCCGTGGGAGTCGATCCACAGCTCGTTGAGCTCGTTGTCATTCGACCCTTCGTCATACGCCGGCAGGAACGTGCCGGGTCGGTAGTGGATCTTCGTCACACGCCCTTCGACCGGCGTGCGGTTCATATGTACGTCCATGGGCGAGAGGAAGATCGTGATCTGCTGCCAGTCCCCGGGGGGCGCCCACCGGCGGTCGGTCGGCCCCGCGATCATCACCCGGCCGTCCGCCGGCGCGACGACGAGCCCGGGTTCCTGCGGCACCTCCCGGTCCGGATCCCGGAAGAAGTACGTCATGAACCCGCCGAGCAGGGCAAAGCCCGTGGCCACGACGGGCCGCCTGGCCAGGGCGGCGATGACGGCCGGCACCACCGTGGCGCCGATGAACGGAAAGCCCGCGCGATCGATCTTCATACCGGAAGAATGCCGTACAAAAAAGAAGAGAGCCAGCGGTCGGAGCGTGCGCTGGGGAAAAGCGCGGTCCGGCGGCTGGCCCGTGGCGCCGCGCCGAGCGCGGGGCCGGGTGTGCTCCGCAGGCGCGTCAATCGCGGGAGCGGAACCGAATGCCGTGGAAAGTTCAGTGCCGTGCTGCGTGGACCGGCTCGCGGTCGCCCGTATGGCGCCGCAGGATGCTCTCCATCTGATCCTTCAACAGCAGTTTCTGCTTCTTGAGGGTGACTTCTTCGATTTGTTCGGGGCTGGTGAGGTAGGGCCGTTCAGCGTAGTTGTGAAGTCGTTCGTCGAGATCGTGATGCCGGGTTGCCAGTTGGCGGAACTCCTCGTCGCTTTGCAGGAGTTTCCGCTTCACTTCTTCGAAGTCGTTTTGCATCTCCGCCCTCCTTTGCACGCAGTGTCAATCGCAGCTGATCATGACCGCAAGGTAGCACAAGACCCGGAGGCCTTCAAGTTAATGGATACGGGGGCTCCAACCTCATGGATTCAGCCACAAAATCAGGCCATCTTCCTCCGGTTTTTCGTAGTACCTCGGCCGCACGGCGGTGACGGTGAAGCCCAGCGCGTCGTACAGCCGGAGCGCCGCGACGTTGGACCGGCGCACTTCCAGCGTGGCGCGCCTGGCCCCGGTCCGGTCGAGGACGTCGCGCAGCAGTGTGCGGGCGATCCCCTGACGCCGCCGGGTCTCGTCCACCGCGATGGTGTTGATGTGGAGCTCGTCGTCGAAGAGCCAGCAGGCGCAGAACGCGACGATGCGGCCGTGATCGCGGGCCACGTAGATGCGGCTGACGTGCGTCGCGAGCATCGTGTCGAACGTCTCGGGCGTCCAGGGATTGCTGAAGGAGGCCGATTCGAGGGCGAGGATCGCGGCGCGGTCCTCCACGGACGGCTCGGTCAGCCGCTCGATCGTCAGGGGCGTCCCGGGGTTCACGCGCCGGCCGCGCGCCGGTCGCGCGCCAGTTCCGCGTCGGGTTTGCGCACGTAGATCGGCACCACGGCGTGTGGCAGGACGGCGCGCTCGGGGGCCTGCGCGGCGATGAGGCCGATCGCGGCGGCGAGGCGCGGCACGTCCGGCGCGATCCGGACGCCGCTGCCGCGGGTGGCGAGGATCAGGTCCCGGTAGCGGACGGCCCCGTCCCCTTCGAATGCCGCCGCGTCGAGCGAGGCGGCCTGGCGCTGAAGTACCGCGGCGGGTGCCCCTGAGATGGCCTCGGTCAGCGGTCGGGCGATCGCGCGGCCGGGTTCGCGCTCGAAGACCTGCGCGAAGACCTCGCCGCGATGGGCGTCCATCCACGCGGCGACGCGCGCGCTCCCGTCCGGCGCCGCCACGGCCAGCGCTTCGAGCGCCGACACCGGCACGATCCGCGCGCCGCGCGCCATGGCGAGTCCCTGCATCGTCGCAATGCCGATGCGCAGCCCGGTGAACGACCCCGGGCCTGCCGCGACGGCCAGGAGCGTGACGTCGGCGATCTCGACGCGCGCCGTGCGGCACGCGTCGATGAGCGCGCCGGGCAGACGCTGCCCGTGGGTGATCTGGCCGTCGCCGCCGTGCTCGTGAATCACCGCGCCGTCGCGGACGAGGGCGACGCTGCCGGCGCGCGTGGTGGTGTCGAGGGCGAGGATCAGCACGGCAAAGTCAATGGGCTCAATGTTATATTCACACTTCTGCATTCCTGCTGCCTTTCATGACCGCGCCAACCGAGCCGGCCGGCGCCACGCCGGCCATGCGCCAGTATTTCGACGCCAAGCGCCAGCACCGTGACGCGATCGTGTTCTTCCGCATGGGCGATTTCTACGAGATGTTCTACGAGGACGCGCTCACGGCGGCCCGCGCGCTGGAGCTCACGCTCACGTCGCGCTCGAAGGATTCGACCGGCGGCGCCATTCCGATGTGCGGGATCCCCTTCCATGCGGCCGACGGCTACATCGCCCGTCTGGTGAAGAAAGGCTTTCGCGTCGCCGTCTGCGAGCAGATGGAAGACCCGAAGAAGGCCAAGGGGATCGTCCGGCGTGAAGTCGTCCGCGTGGTCTCGCCCGGAACGCTGACCGATGCGGGATACCTGGACGCGCGCGAGCCGGCCTTCCTGGCCGGGATCGCGCCGGCGACGCACGGGCCCGGCTACGGCGTCGCGCTGCTCGACCTGTCCACCGGCGAGTTCACCGCCACGGAATACCTCGGGCCCGGCGCGCGCCAGACGCTGGCCGATGAGCTGGCGGTGCTCCGTCCGCGTGAGATCGTCGCGCCGGCGCAGTTCGCCGACGCCGGCGCCCTCGTCGAGGAGCTCCATCTGGGCGCGCTCGTGACGCATGTCGACGACTGGACCTTCGACTTCGAATCGGCCCGGCGGACGCTGATCGACCAGCTGCGCGCGCACAGCCTGCAGGGCTACGGGCTCGACGACCATCCCGCCGCCACGTGCGCCGCGGGTGCGCTCGTCCAGTACCTGCGCGAGACGCAGAAGGCGGATCTCTCGCACATCCGCGAGATCGCGTTCCGCAGCGGGGCCGACTGCCTGGTCGTCGATCCGACGACGCTCCGCAACCTGGAAGTCGTGGAAGCCGCCCAGGGGGGGCGTGCCGGCTCCCTCCTGCACGAAATCGATCGCAGCATCACGCCGATGGGCGGCCGGCTCCTGCGGGCGTGGCTGTTGCGTCCGCTGCTGTCGCTCGAGCGGATCCAGGACCGGCTCGATGCGGTCGAGGACTTCGCCTTTCGCGCGACCGAGCGCGTCAAGCTCCGCGACACGCTGAAGGTCATTCACGACATCGAGCGGCTGGTCGGGCGCGCCTCGCTCGGCACGGCCGGCCCGCGCGACCTCGTGTCGCTGAAACAGTCGATCGCGGCGATTCCGCGCGTCCGCATGCTGCTGAGCGAGCTGCAGGCGCCGCTCGTCCGCAGCCTGCTGGCGGAGATCGACGATCTCGGCGACATCCGCGACGCGCTCGACCGCGCCCTCGTGGACGAACCGCCCGCCCTCGCGCGTGACGGCGGCATGATCCGCGACGGGCTCGACCCGGAGCTCGACGAGCTGCGCGTCATCAGCCGTTCCGGGAAGCAGCGGATCGCGGAGATGGAGGAGGCCGAGCGCGCGCGGACCGGCATCAGCAACCTCAAGATCCGCTACAACCGCGTCTTCGGCTACTACATCGAGGTATCGAAGTCGAACCTGGGGAGCGTGCCCCCCGACTACCACCGCAAGCAGACGATTGCCGGCGGGGAGCGTTTCATCACGCCCGGCCTGAAGGAGTACGAGGAGAAGGTCGTCGGCGCCGACGAGCGGATCGTGACGCGAGAGGTCGAGCTCTTCGAGGCGCTGCGCGCGCGGGTGGCCGCCGAGGCGCCGCGCGTGCAGGATACGGCGCGCGGCATTGCCGCCCTCGACGTGCTCGCGGCGCTGGCCGAAACCGCCGCGGTCTGTAATTACACCAAGCCCGTGATGCACGCCGGCGACGAGCTCGTGGCCGCCGACGCGCGTCACGCCGTCGTCGAGCGTCACGCGCCCGACGCGTTCGTGCCGAACGACATCACGCTCGACAGTCAGGCGCACCAGCTCGTGATCCTGACCGGGCCGAACATGGGGGGCAAGTCCACCTATCTGCGGCAGACGGCGCTGCTCTGCCTCATGGCCCAGGCCGGGTCGTTCGTCCCGGCCAGGTCCGCCAAGCTGCCGGTCGTGGACCGGCTGTTCGCGCGCGTCGGCGCCTCCGACAACATCGCCCGCGGCCAGTCCACGTTCATGGTCGAGATGCAGGAGACGGCCAACATCCTGCACTGTGCCACGTCGCGCAGTCTCGTGATCCTCGACGAGATCGGGCGCGGGACTGCCACCTTCGACGGTCTCAGCCTCGCGTGGGCGGTCGCCGAGTACCTGGCGTCCAATCCCAGGGCGCGGCCGAAGACGATCTTTGCGACCCACTACCACGAGCTGACCGACCTGGCCGACGCGCTGCCGTCGGTGGCCAACTTCCATGTCGTCGTGCGGGAGTGGAAGGACGACATCGTCTTCCTCCGGAAGGTCGTCCCCGGCCGCTCCGACCGCAGCTACGGGATCCAGGTGGCGCGGCTGGCCGGGCTGCCGCCCGTGGTCGTGGGGCGCGCGCGGGAGATTCTCAACGGCCTCGAGCGCGACGAGCTGTCGCGCGGCGGCCGGCCGTCGCTCAGCGGCGACGCGGCCCGCGACCAGCACCAGCTCGGTCTCTTCCAGGCGCCCGCGGCCGGCGACGACGGCCTGCACAGGCGCCTGCGCGAGATCGACGTCAACGAGCTCACGCCGTTGCAGGCCCTGACACTGCTCGCCGAACTGAAGAAGGAGGCGGAGAGCTGATGCGGCTGCGCGCCCTCCTGGCGCTCGTGCTGCTGTCGGCCGCGGCCGCCTGCACCTCCACCCCGCCGGCGCCGGCTGGATCGATCGTCGTCGGGATGACGAACTCGGCGCTGGACCTGGATCCGCGGGTCGCGGCCGATGAGGCGTCGCAGAAGGTGCACCAGCTGCTCTACGACACGCTCGTCCGCATCGACGACAACCTGCGGATCGTCCCCGACCTCGCCGAGTCGCTCGAGAAGCCGGATCCGCTCACCTATGTCGCGACGCTCCGCCGCGGCGTGCGCTTCCACAACGGGCGCGAGCTGACGGCGGCCGATGTGGTCTACACGTTCCGCAGCCTGATCGATCCGGACTTCCGCGGGCGCACGGGCGCCTACCGGCTGCTCGGGGCCGTCGATGCGCTCGATCCCTACACGGTGAAGTTCACGCTGAAGGAGCCGTTTGCCTCCTTCGACATCAACCTGGTCATGGGCATCGTCCAGGACGGTTCGGGCACCGGCCCCGGGCGTCAGCCGATCGGCACCGGTCCTTACACGCTGGCCAGCTTCACCGCCGACGACCGCATCGTCCTCACGCCGTTCGCGGAGTACTACAAGGGCGCCCCGAAGAACGCCGGGCTCGTGCTGAAGGTCGTCCCCGACGACACGATGCGGGGCCTCGAGCTGCGCAAGGGGACCGTGGACCTGGTCGTGAACGACGTCGCGCCCGACATCGTGGCGCAGCTGCGCGACGAAGGCAATCTCCGGATGGTGACGGCGCCCGGCACCGATTACGCCTACATGGGGATGAACCTGCGCGACCCGATCCTCGCGAACGTCAACGTCCGCAAGGCGATCGGCTTTGCGATCGACCGCAACGCGATCGTCGAGCATCTGCGGCGCGGCCTCGCCACGCCGGCGATCGGGATCGTGCCGCCGATGTCGTGGGCGTTCGCGCGTGACGTGCTGACGTTCCGGCACGATCCGGCGCACGCCCGCCGGCTGCTGGACGAGGCCGGCTTCCGGGATCCCGACGGGGACGGCCCGCAGCCGCGCTTCGCGCTGGTCATCCGCACCTCCACGTCGGAGATCTACCGGGTGCAGGCGGCGGTGATCCAGCACGATCTCGCCCAGGTCGGGATCCACCTCGACGTGCGCTCGACGGAATTCCCGACGCTGCTCGGCGACGTGACGCGCGGCAACTTCCAGCTGTACACGCTGCAGTTTGTCGGTGTCACCGATCCCGACATGCTCCGGCGGGTCTACCACTCGCGGCAGGCGCCGCCGGCCGGCCTCAACCGTGTCTTCTATGCCAACGACGAAGTGGACCGCCTGATCGATCAGGCCGCGCTGCCGGCGCCCGACGACGAACGTCGCGCGTTGTACGTCCGCGCGCAGCAGATCATCGCCGAGGACGTGCCGTACATTCCGCTGTGGTACCGGACCAACGTGGCGGTGTGCCAGGCCGACATCGAAGGGGTCACGCTCTCCCCTATCGCCGATTTCGCGTTTCTGAGACACGTGTACCGGAGGCCCGCTCGGTGAGGGGGCGGCGCGCCGGCGCGCTCGCGCTGCTGGCGCTCGGCCTCGCGGTGCTGCCGGCGCGGGCGCAGACCGACTCGCCGCTCGTCGGGAGCCGCTACGATCCGCGCCTCGCCTTCCGCGTCCTCTCGACGCCGCGCGCCGACATCTACTTTCATCGCGGTGAAGAACCCTTGGCCGGACGGCTGTCGCGGATCATCGACGAGGTCGTGCCCGAGGTGGACCGGCGGCTCGGCGCGCCGCGCGGGCGGCTGCGGGTGATCCTCGTGGACCAGACGGACGAGTCGAACGGCTGGGCGACGGTCATCCCGTACAACCTGATCGAGATCACCGCGGTCCCGCCGCCGGGCGACAGCCTCATCGGCAACACGGACGACTGGCTCCGCCTGGTCTTCGCGCACGAATACACACACGTCGTCCATTTGGAGAAGTCGGGCGGAATGCTCGGCGGCCTGCGGCATCTCTTCGGGCGGCTGCCGTTCTTCTACCCGAACCTGTTTCTGCCGGACTGGCAGATCGAGGGGCTCGCCACCTACGAGGAGAGCCAGATCAGCGGTCAGGGGCGTGTGCCGGCCGGCGATTTTCGGATGCTGTTGAATACGGCCGCGGCGGCAGGCCGGTTCGCGCCGCTCGATCGCGCGACGAGCGCCGTTATCGACTGGCCGCGCGGCGCGTCGTCGTATCTATATGGCGCGTATTTTCATCAGTATCTCGCCGACCGGTTCGGCGCCGAGACGCTGTCGGAGCTGGCACGCGAAACGGCAGGACGCCTGCCGTTTGCGGGGTCGCGGGCGTTCAAGAAGGTCTACGATCGGTCGCTTGGCGATCTGTGGCGCGACTTCGAGCGCGAGACGACCGAGCGTGCGGCATCCGGTGCAGGGGCGGTGGCGCGCGAGCGGCTCACGTCCCACGGGTTCACGGTTGCGTCGCCGGCCTTCACCCCCGATGGGCGGCTGTTCTATTCCGTGAGCAACCCCCATGATTTTCCCGCGCTGAGGGAGCGTCTGCCCGATGGACGTTCGCGCGAGGTCGCGTCCCGCTTCGGGGGAAACCGTCTCTCGGCCGGCGGCAACCTGCTCGTGTTCGATCAGCTCGAGTACGACGGCCCCGTCGCGCTGTATTCGGACCTGTCTGCGCGGTCGCCGGACGGCGGCGGGACGCGCCGGTTGACGTACGGCGCCCGGGCGGCGGATCCCGACGTCTCGCCCGACGGTCGCACCATCGTCTGCACGGTACAGGAGCGTGGGCGCCGGTCGCTCGCCACGAGCGTTGTCCCGGCCGCGGGAGAGGTCGCGTCACTCGCGGCGTTCGTGTCCGAGGATGCGACGGAGTACTCGTCGCCACGCTGGTCACCCGACGGGCGCTCGATCGCGGCCGCGCGTCGCCGGCTGGGCGGGCCGTCGGAACTCGTCGTCATCGACGTCGCGACGCGGGACGTGCGTCCCCTGGTGAGTTTGGACCGGGGTCGCGCGATCTCGCCGATGTGGCTCCCGGATGGCGCCACCGTGCTCTTCTCGTCGGACCACGAGGGAGGCCCCTTCACGCTGTACCGGGTCGACGTCCAGAGCGGGGTCGTCGCTCGGGTGGTAGGGGCCGGTGCCGGTGCGCACTCGCCGGCACTCTCGCCGGACGGATCGAGGCTGGTGTTTGTGGGCTATTCGGCGGATGGGTACGACCT
>JBBECO010000050.1:0-1194 GCA_040881785.1 Vicinamibacterales bacterium | reverse complement strand
TGCGCGCCGATTCCTTCATCACGTCGCCGAGGTGGCCCGTCAGCGTCAGGCTGCCACCCCCCTGCATGCGTGAGGCCTCGATGAACAGCACTTCGCCGCCCGCCGGCGTCCAGGCGAGGCCGACGGCGACGCCCGGATCCTTCGTCCGGTTTTCGATCTCCTCGTCGAGGAAGACGGGGGCGCCAAGCATGGCCACCACGGTGTCGGTCGAGATGACGACCTTCGCTTCATCCCCCTCCGCGCGCCGGCGCGCGACCTTGCGGCAGAGCGCGCCGATCTCGCGCTCGAGATTTCTCACGCCGGCTTCGCGAGTGTAGTTGCGGATCACCGACCGCACTGCCGGTTCGGTGAACTCGACATGGTCGGCCGCGAGGCCGTGGTTCTTGACCTGTTTTTCGATGAGGTGCTCGAAGGCGATCTTGAGCTTCTCCTCCTCGGTGTAGCCGGCCAGCTCCAGCACTTCCATGCGGTCCCGGAGCGCCGGCGGCACCGGATCGAGCACGTTCGCGGTCGTCAGAAACAGCACTTCCGAGAGGTCGAACGGCACGTCGAGGTAGTGATCGCGGAACGTGTTGTTCTGCTCCGGATCGAGGACCTCGAGCAGCGCTGACGCCGGATCGCCGCGGAAGTCGGATCCGAGCTTGTCGATCTCGTCGAGGATGAACACCGGGTTCTTCGACTCGGCGCGGCGCAGGCCCTGGATCACCTGCCCCGGCAGCGCGCCGATGTAGGTGCGCCGGTGCCCGCGGATCTCCGCCTCGTCGCGCATGCCGCCGAGCGACACGCGGACGAACTTCCGTCCGAGCGAGTTCGCGATCGACTTCGCCAGCGAGGTCTTGCCGACGCCGGGAGGGCCGAGGAAGCAGAGAATCGGCCCCTTCACGTCCGGATTGAGCTTCCGGACCGCGAGGTACTCGAGCACGCGGTCCTTCACCTTCTCGAGGCCGGAATGATCGGCGTCGAGGACCTCCTTGGTGCGGCGGAGATCGATCGAATCTTCCGTGCGCTTGGCCCAGGGCAGCGCCACGATCCAGTCGAGGTAGGTGCGCGAGACGGTATATTCCGCCGCGGCGACGGGCATCTTGGAGAGGCGATCGAGCTCGCGCATCGCTTCCTTCTTGACGCCGTCGGGCATGCCGACGCTTTCGATCTTCGCGCGGAGCTCTTCGGTCTCTTTCGCCTGTTCGTCCCCTT
>JBBECO010000049.1:0-39495 GCA_040881785.1 Vicinamibacterales bacterium | reverse complement strand
GGACGTGCTCAATACGCAGCCGGTGGAGGCGTTCCGCGCCTCGCTGCGGAGAAACCGGAGACGCCCGGCCTGAAGGCCGGGCCTACACGAAGTGGGCAGCCGGCGGACAGACGTAGGCCCGACCTTCAGGTCGGGCGGCAGCGGCAAGGGCATGACCTTCAGGTCGGGCGGGAATCTATGGCAAAGACGATCTTCTTGAATCCCGTGCCGCCGCCACCACGGCCGACCGACGAGGTCCTCGCCGAGATCCGGGACATCTACTTCAAGACGACGAAGGGAACGATCCTGCGGGACTTCGACCGGGCCATCGACCTCCTCAAGAGCATCGACACACCGGACGAACGCCAGCGGGCGACGGTCTACATGGACGGTCTGGCCGAAATGCGCAAGGAGTTCAGCGTTCGCCCTTCGTCGCGAACTTCCGCGCCGCCAGGCGCACCGGCTCGGAGACGTTCCGGTCGAAAGCGAGCTTCTTCAGGTCGCGCTCGTTGAGGCGCTGCAGGAAATTCATCGCCAGCGCCGGTGGCGTCTTCGGGTTCTTCGTGAGCGCCGCCACGACGTTGTAGTTCTTCACCCAGGCGCGGTTCGAGGCGATCACCCGCAGGACGTCCTCGGTCAGATTGGCCATCTTCGCGAAGGACTCGATCTCCGCCTCGTTCAGCTTGGGACTGCTCAGCACCGAGATGGCGACGAGCTTGTTGGAATCGCGGATCAACTGCGCACGCTGCTCGCGCGTCCCCTTCATCGCCAGTTTCATCCGGTCGATCACCGGCAGCAGCGAGAGCACCCGCGGGTCGGTGCGCTCCTCCTCGCTGGCCGCGGCGAGGACCTCATCACCCGTGTCCACCAGCGGTTGATCGTCCGCCGCCGCCCCAGGCTCGGGCTGGATCCCGCGCGCGGTGAAGAACTCCCGCATCGGCGCCGGGACGTCCGTCCGGGCGATGAACCTGGCGACGGACGCCGGCGGCAGCAGGTCGATCGTCGCCGCGGCCGTCCGCGCGACGACGGGGTCGGGATCATCCGCCAGCAGGAGCAGCAGCGCCAGCTGCTCGTGGGCCCGCGGCGCAAGCGCGCCCTGCGCGGCGAGCAGCCGCACGTCGGCCGCCACTTCACCCCGACGAAAGAAATCGATGAGCGGGGAACGGACGCCGGCGTCCATCAGCGGACGAATTCCGCCAGCGTCGCGCGGGTGATGCGGGCGGTCTTCACTTCCCCGGCGCCGCCGAGCGGGCGGCCCTCGCGCCCGTCGATCGTGAACGCAAACGCCGCGGCGTCGCCCACGGTGATCGCCACGCCGTCGCGCACCGTCAGCGTCTCCCGCTCGCCGGGCTGCATCATGCGTGCGAGGACGACCTTGCCGTCTACCTCCACGCTGATCCAGCACGGCCCGGTCGGGTGCAGTTCGAGACGCATCGGACCACGGGTCGCCGGCGGGGGCGCTGCGCTCACGGGTGCGGCGGCGGCAGGTTCCTGAGTGGCTGGCTGTCCGGCGGAAGTCCCGCTCGCCGGCGGCTCGGCGGGGGTGACCATACGCGCGCCCGCGCCTTCAGCCGGCGTCTCCGTGCCTGGACGGTTGCGCAGGAGCACGTACACCAGGATGGCGGCCGCGAGGAGCATGACCCCGACCGCAAACAGGAAGACGCGGGCCATGCGCTGCTTGTGCCGCTCGAAGGCGATCTCCTCCTCCGGCACCTGCACGACCGGCCCGCGTTCGGGTGTCGGCTCACCCTGGAAGCGCTCGAGGAACTCGTTGACGGTCTCCTCGGGGTCGAGCCCGACCTCGGCGGCGTACGACCGAACGAACGAACGGCTGAAGATGCCGCCGGGCAGCTTCGAGATGTCATTGCGCTCGAGCGCCTCGAGGGATGCGACCGAGATCTTCGTGCTGGCCGCGATCTGCCGCAGCGAGATCCCGCGCCCCTCACGCGCCTGGCGCAGTTTCCCGCCAAAATCAGTCATAGCCGCGCTCAATTTAGACGTTCCTCTGCGGTGGTGTCAACGCATCGCGCAGGGACGCCGTGACGGCGGCGATGTCCGGTGCCTCTGCAAAGAGGCTGATGGCGGCCATCCCCGCGGCGCCGGCGGCGCGCACGTCGGCCGCCCGCACGACCGACACGCCGCCGATGGCGATCACCGGAAGCGACACCGCCGCGCACGTGCGCCGCAGCGCCTCGAGCCCCGCGACCGGATGGTCCCCCGCCTTGCTCGTCGAGGGAAACACCGTGCCGAACATCAGGTAATCGCAGCCTCCGGCCGCAGCCACGGCGGCGGCTTCCGCTTCCGCATGGACCGACCGGCCGATCAGAAACCCCCGCGGCACGATGCGGCGCACGTCGGGGGCGGACGGTCCGTCGCTTTTCAGGTGGACGCCGTTCGCGCCCGCCGCCAGCGCCACATCCGTGCGCTCGTTGACGAGCACGTGCGTGCCTGCCGGCCGTACCGCCGCGACGACGTCCTGGACGAAGGACATCAGCTGCCGATCGTCGAACTGCCGCTCACGAATCTGCACCATGGACGCTCCGGCGCGCGCGCCGGCCGCCAGGCGCTCCACGAGCCGGCGGCGCTCCTCGGTACCCGCCGCGCCGCGGCCCCGCGTCACGATGCAGATGAACGGAGAGGTGGCGACCATCCCGCTCATGGCGTGGACGGCCGGCCGGGATCCTGACGGCCCCGGCGCGAAAAGGCCCCGGCGAGCTCCGCAAGCCCCGCCAGCGCGGTGACCAGGCCAATGCCGGAGACCGCGCCGCGCACATACGGGTTCGCCAGCAGATCCGCCACCGCCGGATACTGCGCAAACACGTTGCGGAACCAGAACGGAGACCACGGCGCCACCAGCAGGACCAGGCCGGCCTCCAGAAAGTACACCGCGAGAATGAGGCGCGTGAAAACGGAAATGATCAGCCTTCCGTTCCCGCGTTGGAGAGCTGCGTCACGCGCGCGCCGACGTCACGGAACCCGGGCGCGTCGGCCGCCAGTTCCAGGAAGACCGCAAGCGCGCGCGCCGTTTCGCCCATGCTGTCGAGGACATCCCCCAGATCGTACAGCAACGCGTAGCCTTCCTCGGGGGTCGGGGCGGGCGCTTCAGCGGCGCGCTCGAACCAGTCGATGGCGCGCGCGAGGTCGCTCTGGTCACGATAGATATGAGCCAGCGCCGACGCGGCGGCGAACCGGTGGTGCGGCGACCGCGCGGCGATCTCGAGCGAGCTCATCGCCTCCTCCGGGGTGCCCATCTCCATGTAGGAGCGAGCGATGGCCATGTGCTCTCCGCTGTCGTCGGTGTCCTCCACGCGGCCGGCCTCGTCGCGCAGTCCCGCAAACACCTCCTCGAGGTCTCGCGTGGGACGAGGACCACGCGCTGGCGGTTCCGGCACGCCCGCCGGACGTTCGAGCTCGCTCAGCAGCGCCGTCAGATCGATTTCGGCGTTGAGGGGCGCCGGAGCCGCGGGCCGCGGGGCCGGGGGCTGCGGGGCGGACGCCGGGGCCGGCGGCATTGATTCAGCGGGCGGGGCCGCCGGCAGGTCGTCCAGGGCGTCGGCCGGATCCGGAGCCGAGGCCTGGACGCACGCCGCGATCGCCGCGTCCACGTCGGGCACCTCGAGCATCTGCAGCGCCCGCCGCAGCCGGTCCGTGTGCGTCGCGTCCCACGGCTCGCGTGCGACGAGGTCCTCGGCGATCACGCGCGCCTCATCGGGCCGCTGCGCGTCCAGGTACGCATCGGCCAGCTGCGCCTGCGCCTCGTACATCGCCGCCTCGAGCCCGGCGTCCACCGACACTTCGACGAGCCGCAACAGCGTCCCGATCTCGCCCGGCACGCGCGTGGCGAACTCTTGCAGGATGGCGGCCGCCTCCGCAAACTCCCCGGCCGCGATCGACGCGTCTGCCGCCGCCTCGACGCACAGCACGGCGGCCTCCACGTGGCGGTCGGTCAGCGTCCAGGCGAGCGCGACGATCTCGTCACGCCCGCGCTCGCGCCGTGCCAGCACGTCGGGCAACAGCGCGCGCGCGGCATCGAGCCGGCCGGCGCGCAGCTCGATCGCGGCCAGCGGCAGCAGCATCGCCGTGTCGCGCACGGCCGGGTCGCACCGCACGCAATCCTGCAGCGCCGCGGCGGCGTCCTCGTCCCGCCCCTTTTCCATGAGCTCGTCGTACAGCTCGCGGTAGTGGGCGGCGGCCCGCGGCAGGTCGCCGGTCTGCTCCAGCGCGCGCGCCGCGCCGAGGCGGGCGGATAGATCGGCCGGATCGACCGCGCCCAGGCGGATCGCAATCTCATCGGCGCCGGCCGCGTCACCCCGGTGCCGCCGGCGGCTGGCGACGGCGGCGTAGTAGGCCTTCGCGTTGGCGAGCAGCCCCTGCCGCACCGAGATTTCCGCCAGCTGGATTTGCGCGGCTTCATCCTCCGGCGCGATCTTGAGGATTTTCTTGTAGAGCGCGGCGGCCTTCGGGTAGAAGCCCTCGGTGTGCAGGTGCTCGGCGATTCGCTTGTAGAGCGCCACGGCGCGGTCCGACTGCGCGGCACGCACGTAGAGATCGCCGAGCGTGTTGGCCGTCGCCCAGTCGCGCGGCTGGTCCTCGACCACGCGTGCGTACTCCGTTATGGCCGCGTCCAGGCGGCCGACACGGAGGAACTTCTCCGCATTCTTCAGAGTCGCTTCGCGGTCGATGGCCAATGGTGATGGATCGCGGCCTGATGGCGGCGCCTACTCGATGGTATCAAACAGGGATGCAGGGCGAAACGAACGACGGTGCGCCGCCGAGTAGCCGAAGCGGCCGACCGCGTCGAGATGATCGCGCGTGGCGTAGCCCTTGTGGCGGTCGAACCCGTACCGTGGGTCGCTGGCGTGAAGCTCGACCATCGCGCGGTCGCGTGTGACCTTCGCCACGATGGAGGCCGCCGCGATGGCCGTGCAGCTGACGTCCCCGTGCACGACCGGCCGCTGCGCCATCGGGAGACCGGGGATCCGGAACGCGTCCACCAGGACGATGTCCGGAAGCGGGACGAGCGACAGGACGGCCCGCTGCATGGCTCGCAACGAGGCCTGGTGGATGTTGAGGTGGTCGATTTCGAGGGGATCGCAGGCGGCGACCCTCCAGGCGATCGCACCGCGGGTGATGCTCGTGTACAGCGTCTCGCGCTCGAGCGCGGTCACCGTTTTCGAGTCGCAGACACGGGCAATGTAGCGCCCGGGATCCAGCACGACCGCGGCGGCGACGACCGGACCGGCCAGGCATCCCCGGCCGACCTCGTCCACACCCGCGACGTAGTTGAAGCCCATGCGCCGGAGCGCGTTCTCCAGCGTTCGAAAGGCGCGGACCTTGACCATATAGCTCTCAGCTGTCAGCTATCAGCTGAGCCCTCAGCCGCGTCCGCTGATTGCTGACAGCTGACGGCTTCTTAGCTTGTCGATCGCTTGGTTTCCTTCATGCGCGCCGCCTTGCCCTTCAGCTCGCGCAGGAAGTAGAGCTTGGCGCGGCGGACCTTCGCCGTGCGGAGCACGTCGATCTTGTCGATGATCGGCGAGTGGAGCGGGAAGATGCGCTCGACGCCCTGGCCGAACGACACCTTGCGGACCGTGAAGGTCGCGCGCGCGCCGCCGCGGTGCATGCCGATGACCATGCCCTCGAACACCTGGATGCGCTCCTTGTCGCCTTCACGCACCTTCACGTGCACGCGGACCGTATCACCAGACTTCAGCGTCGGACGCTTGACCATGTTGGCGCGTTCGACGGTTTCAACCGCAGTCATGACTATCTCCTTCTATGTATCGGCGGGGCCCCCTGCACCCCGCCTAGCGGCCTTCACTCGCTTTCGCTCCGTTCCGGCCGCGCTCCTGTGTCGTCGGGGACCCTTGATCCGGCCGCACTCTTTCGCTCTGTCAACAGCTCTTCGAACAGCTTGCGATCGTCCGGATCGAGCCGTGTTTCCACCAGCAGGTCCGGGCGCCGCTCGAGGGTTCGCCTCAGCGCTTCGCGCCGGCGCCACCGCTCGATCTCCTTGTGATGGCCCGACAGCAGCACCGGCGGCACCGCGTGCCCCTCGAAATCTGCCGGCCGCGTGTACTGCGGAAAGTCCAGCAGGCCCCTCGCGAACGTGTCGCGTGCCACCGACTGCTCATCCCCCACCACGCCCGGCACCAGCCGGGCCACTGCATCGACGATCACCAGCGCGGGCAATTCGCCGCCCGACAACACGTAATCCCCGATCGATATCTCTTCGGTCGCCAGGTGCGCGCGCACCCGGTCGTCAACCCCTTCGTAGCGGCCGCACAGGATCGCGACGTGCCCCAGATCCCGCAGCCGCTCGGCCGTCTCATGCGTCAACCGCTCGCCATCGGGTGACGTCAGCACGATGGCCTTCGGCCTGCCCCGTTCCACCGTGATCCGCTCGACCGCCCGAAACAGCGGCTCCGGCTTCAGCACCATCCCGGGTCCGCCGCCAAACGGCATGTCGTCCACCACGCGGTGCCGGTCGGTCGTGAAGTCCCGCAGATCGTGAACCTTCACATCCAGCAGCCCCGCGGCGATCCCGCGGCTGACGATCCCCTCCGCGAGCGGCCCTTCCACCATCTTCGGGAAGATCGTGACGATGTCGAATTTCACCGCTTCGCTCGTAAATTGGGAATTGGGAATTGGGAATTGACCAACAACATGCCAAGCCGTCCCTCTGGACGGCCCGGGCGCCGGCCTGGTCAATTCACAATTCGCAACTCACAATTTGACCTCGCTTGCAATCTTCGTATTCAGCTCGATCAGCCCCTCGGGCGCCTTGATCCGGATCCGGCGCTCGGCGGGGGCGACCTCGACGCAGATCTCGTCCACCAGCGGGATCAGCACCTCACCATGGGGCGCGTGGATCACGAGGCGGCTCATTTCCAGCGATCCTTCGACGGCGGCGACCTCGCCGATCAGCCGTCCGTCGGTATCCCGCACTTCGCAGCCCACCAGCTCGTGCCGGTAGAACGTCTTCTCGGGCAGCGGCGCGAGTGTCGCGGCCGGCACCTTCAACTCCGCCTCCGCCAGCCGCTCCGCCTCGTCCATCGTCTCGATGCCCTCGAGGCCGATCACGGGCCGCCCCTGGTGAAACCGGGCGCTCGTGATCCGGCGCGGCGTGGCGGACGGCCCGACCAGCAGCGTCGCGCCTTCGACGAACCGGTCGTCGGGAAAATCCGTGTCCGGGTTGACGATGACCTGCCCCCGGTTGCCATGGGCGCGGGCCACCCGTCCGACCAGGATCAGGTCGTCAGTCGTCATCCCTGAAATCAACCGTCGCCTTCGTGCCATCGAGCTCGGCGGCCAGGTTGACCAGCGTGCGCACCGCGTTGGCCGTCCGGCCCTGCCGTCCGATCACGCGGCCGAGATCTCCCGGCGCCATCGACAGCTCGACGAAGGTCTGCCCCCTGGCCTCGCGCTCGGTCACGCGGACGGCGTCCGGCCTGTCGGCCAGCGCCTTGGCGACGACTTCGACGACGTCGCGTGCGCGGCTCACGACGCGGGTGTTTCCACGGCGGCTTCGGCCGCGGCAGGCGCTTCGGGCATCCGCGCCACGAGCGTGCGCACCGTGTCGGACGGCACCGCGCCCTTGCCGACCCAGTGGGCCAGGCGGTCGCGATCGAGCTTCAGCGTCTCGGGCGTCGTGCGGGGGTTGTAGAACCCGAGCACCTCGACGAAGCTGCTGTCCCGCCCGTTCTGCGAGTCGGTGACGACGACGCGGAAGAACGGCCGCTTCTTGGATCCGGTTTTTCTCAAACGAATTGCTAGCATGTGTCCTCTTCTATTGATCGGCGGGGTCCCCTGCACCCCGCCTGGCGGCCTTCACTCGCTCTCGCTCCGTTCCGGCCGCTCGGCCCGGCTGCCTTCCAGCGCCTGGCTCGGGCCGCAGGCGCTTGCTGTCACTGTCACGACGCTCTAGCGGTTGATCAGGCCCTTCATCATGCCCATGCCGCCGCCCTTTTTCTTCATCAGGCCGGCCATGCCGCCGAGCTGCTTCAGCATCTTCTGCATCTGCACGAACTGTTTCAGCAGCTTGTTCACTTCCTCGACCGACGTGCCGCTGCCCTTTGCGATCCGCTTCCGGCGCTGGCCGTTGATCAACTGGTGATTGTTCCGCTCCTTCAGCGTCATCGAGTTGATGATCGCCTCGACCCGCGCGAGCTGCTTGTCGTCCACCTGCCCGCGCGCGGCGGTCATCTCCTTCAGATTCCCCATCCCCGGCAGCATCCCGAGGATCTGCTCGAGGGGGCCCATCTTCTTGATCGTCCGGAGCTGATCGCGGAAATCCTCCAGCGTGAAGGCGTTCTTCCGGATCTTCTCTTCGAGCTTCTGCGCGTCTTCCATCGAGACGGCCTCTTCGGCCTTCTCGATCAGTGACAGCACGTCGCCCATCCCGAGCACGCGCGACACCACGCGGTCCGGGTGGAACGGCTCGAGGTCCTGCGGCCGCTCGCCGCTGCCGACGAACGCGATCGGCACGCCCACGACACCGACCACCGACAGGGCCGCGCCGCCGCGGGCGTCGCCGTCCATCTTCGTCAGGACGACCCCGGTCACGCCGATCCGCCGATTGAACTCGCCCGCGCTCTTGATCGCGTCCTGCCCCGTCATCGCGTCGGCGACAAACAGCAGGTCTGACGGTTCCACCTTCGCCTTGATGGCCTGCAGCTCGCTCATCAGGTCATCGTCGATGTGCAGCCGCCCCGCGGTGTCGACGATGACGACGTCGAACCCGGCGTTCTTCGCTTCGGCCAGCGCGCCCGCCGCGCGCGTGACCGGATCCATCTCGCCGGCTGGATCATGGACCCTGATACCGGCCTGCTTCGCGACGACGTTGAGCTGCTCGATCGCGGCCGGACGCCGAACGTCGGTCGAGACGACGATCGGGTGCTTCCCCTGCTTCGCGAGCCACCGGCCCAGTTTTCCCGTGGTCGTCGTCTTGCCGGAGCCCTGCAGCCCGAGCATCAGTACCACCCGCGGACGCTGCGCCGTGGGCGGCAGCCCGCCCTGCGTGTCGCCGAACAGCGCCAGCATCTCGTCGCGAACGATGGCGACGACCTGCTGTGCGGGCGTCAGGCTCTTGAGAACATCCTTGTCGACCGCCTTGTCGCGGACGCGGTCGATGAACGCCTTGACGACCTTGAAATTGACGTCGGCTTCGAGCAGCGCCAGCCGGATCTCACGAAGGGCCGCTTCGACGGTCTCTTCGGTCAGGCGGGCTTCGCCGCGAAGAGAGCGGAAGACCCCCTGCAGCCGGTCGCTGAGCGATTCAAACATGGGTTCGGATCCGAGTGCCCTGCGGCCGTAAGAGCTTCAGGCGCAAACGGTTATGGTAGACGATGGGGTGCCCTGCTGTCAAAGCGGTGACTCTCAAATTGGGCTGCTTTCACGGACTCACCGCAAAGGGCGCTAAGGGCGCAAAGGCAAATTTTCACAACCCGGCTACCCCGGCCGGCGGCAAAAATCGCCACCTTTTGACCGACGCTGCGGAAATCTCTAAAGATTTCAAACGGAACGGCACGTGCGAAACCTGAGTGGGATGACCAAAGCCGACTCGGTTTCGAATCAGATCATTGGAGCGGCCATCCGGGTTCACAAGAAGTTCGGTCCAGGACTGTTGGAATCCGTGTATGCGCCGTGCCTCGGCCAGGAGCTTCTCGAGCTCGGGCTCGACGTCGAAATCGGCACGCCGCTTTCACTCGAACACAATGGACTTTGCGTGAAGCGTGCGTACGTCCTCGACCTGCGGGTTGAGAACTGCGTCATCGTCGAGGTGAAGTGCGTCAGGAGGATCGAGGACATCCATATCGCGCAGCTGCTGACTTACCTGCGCCTGACGGGCATGGCGCTGGGGCTGCTCATCAACTTCAACGTCACCGTGCTCAAGAGCGGGATTCGGAGAGTCGTCAACAACCACGTTGACGATCAAGGAAACCGGCTCTGAGTGTCAAAACCTGGGGGGACCCCTAAAGCCTCGGCGCCCTTGGCGCCCTTTGCGGTGAGGTCTTCGGACACCGTGCGGGCGGTGAGGCCGTCAAACTTCGGCGCCGGACTGATTGAAAACCTTTTTGAGGCTTTGCGCCCTTGGCGCCCTTTGCGGTGAGGTCTTTAGACAGCGTGCGGGCGGTGAGGCCCTCAAACCCCGGTCAGTTTGTGGCCGAGCTTCTCTTTCTTGGTCGTCAGATACCGCCGGGTGTGCTCCGAGGCCGGGATTTCGAGCGGGATCCAGTCGGTGACCGAGAGTCCGTACCCCTCGAGCCCCACGAGTTTTCGTGGGTTATTGGACATCAGCAGCATGGTCTTGACACCGAGGTCCCTCAGAATCTGGACGCCGATGCCATAGTCCCGCTGGTCGGGCTTGAACCCGAGTCGTTCGTTGGCCTCGACCGTGTCGTAACCCTGCTCCTGCAGCTCGTACGCACGGATTTTGTTGGCCAGCCCAATCCCTCGCCCTTCCTGGTTGAGGTAGAGCAACACGCCCCGGCCGGCGGCGGCGATCTTCTGCATGGCGGCATCGAGCTGCAGCCCGCAGTCGCAGCGCGCCGAGTGAAAGACATCGCCGGTGAGGCATCGCGAGTGCACGCGGACCACCACGTCCTCGCCGTTGCCGACGTCGCCCTTGACGAGCGCGACGTGCGTTTCTCCGTCGATCAGGCTTTCGTACGCGATCACACGGAAGTCGCCATGGTCGGTCGGGAGCGCCGCCGACGCGACGCGGCGGACCAGCCCCTCGTTCTGCATCCGGTACTGAATCAGGTCGGCGACGGTGATCATCAGCAGCTTGTGCTTCCGGGCGAACTTTGTCAGTTCCGGAACACGCGCCATGGTGCCGTCGGGATTCATGATCTCGCAGATGACCCCGGCGGGATAGAGCCCGGCGATGCGCGCCAGGTCCACGGCCGCTTCCGTCTGCCCTGCCCGCACGAGCACCCCGCCCGTGCGCGCGCGCAGCGGGAACATGTGGCCGGGCCGCGCCAGATCGGCCGGCCGGGTCTTCGCATCGATCGCGGCCAGCACGGTCGCGGCACGATCGGCGGCCGAGATCCCGGTGCTCGTCACGCCCTTGGCCTCGATCGAGACGCAGAAGGCCGTGTCGAAGGTGGTCGTGTTCTTCTCGACCATGAGCGGCAGATCGAGCTCGGCGAGGCGCTCCTCCGTCATCGGCATGCAGATCAGCCCGCGGCCGTGCGTGGCCATGAAGTTGATCGCCTCGGGCGTCACCTTCTCGGCCGCGATGGTCAGGTCCCCTTCGTTCTCCCGATCCGGGTCGTCGACGACGATGATCATCCTGCCGTCGCGAATGGCGTCAATGGCCTGGTCGATGGGCGCAAACGGCGAGCGGGTCGCGTTCTTTTTCTGGCGGGTCATCATCGATCTTTGTGTCACAGCGTCGTCAGGGGCTCACCCGCGCGGCCTCGAGCGCTCGCGCCACGTACTTACCGAGAATGTCGCACTCGAGGTTCACGACGTCCCCGACCTTGGCGCGCTGCAAATTCGTGTTCTCCCAGGTGAACGGGATCACCTGCACGTCGAAGCGTTTGTCGTCTACACCCGCGACGGTCAGGCTGATGCCGTCGACCGCGATCGATCCCTTTCGGACGATCAGCGAGCCCAGCGCGTGCGGATACTTCACCGTGATCCAGAAGGAATCTCCGTCCGGACGGATCTCCTCCAGTGTGCCGGTCGCGTCGACGTGCCCCTGCACGAAATGTCCGCCGATGCGCGCATCGGCGCGGAGCGGCCTCTCGAGATTCACCGCCGCGCCGCGGCGAGCAGACCCCAGGCTGGTGACCCGGGCCGTCTCCGGCGACACGTCCGCGTGGACGCCTTCGGCATCGGCGGACACGACGGTCAGGCAGACGCCATTGACGGCGAGGCTCTCGCCCGGCACGAGCTCGGCGGCCAGCGGCGTCGTGATCCGCAGGCGAGACCCTCCGGGCGTCGGCTTGACCTCGGCGATCTCCCCGACGTTCTCAATCAGCCCTGTGAACATAACCCTCCACCACGACGTCGTCGCCGACGGGCTCCGCGCGGCGCGCGCCGACCCGGGGCGAGCTCATGACCGGTTCGCTCAGCCACGGCAGGCCGGCTTTCCCGATCGTGCACGGGGCGACGAACATCTGGATGCGATCCACGAGGTCGGCGTCCCAGAATGCCCGGTGCAATGACGGCCCCCCTTCGACGACGAGCGACGAGATCCCCTGCTCGCCCAGCGCCCGCAGCGACATCTCGAGGCCGCCCGCGGCTGCCTCGATCGTGGCCCCCGCCGCCGCCAGGGCTCCGGCTCGCTCCGGCATGGTTGCGACCGCCTGCGGTGTACTGACGATTATGACCGGCCCGAGGGCGAGCGTCGAGAAGAGACGCGCCGACGGCGGCGTACGAAGGCCCCGATCGTAAATGACGCGCGTGAGCGGACGCTCCCGGTAGGCGACTCGCGCGGTCAACAGCGGATCGTCCGCCAGCACGGTGCCGGAGCCCACGGCGACGGCATCGACCTCCGCGCGTTCGCGATGCACGAGCCGGTTCGCAGCCGTCCCGGTCAACGCCGTGCGCACGCCTGCGCCCGCCGACACCTTTCCATCGAGGCTCATGGCGACTTTCATGGTGACGAACGGACGGCCCCGCCGCACGCGGGTGAAGAATCCCTCGTTCAACCGGGCCGCCTCGGCGCCGAGCACGCCCGCGGTGACCTGAACCCCCCGTTCGCGCAGGTACGAAAGACCGCCGCCGGCAACCGGATTGGGATCCTCCGTGGCCACGACGATCCGTTCGATCCCGGCGCCGGCCACGAGCGGCGCGCACGGACCGGTCCGACCGACATGCGTGCAGGGCTCGAGGGTGCAATACAGCGTTGCGCCGCGCGCGCGCGGACCCGCGTCCTGCAACGCCTGCACTTCGGCGTGCGGACCGCCGGCGTACGCGTGCGCGCCGCGGCCGACGATGACCCCTTCCGCGTCCACGACCAGGGCCCCGACCATGGGATTCGGCGACGTGCGCCCGCGCCCGCGCTCGGCGAGCTGCAGTGCCTGCCGCATGAAAAGCGAGTCGGTCAGGCGGTCACCACTTTTCTTCGAACAGCGCATCGACGTACTCGGCCGGCGAGAACGGGATCAGGTCGTCGATCGTCTCGCCGACGCCGACGTAGCGGATCGGCAACTTGAGATCGTGCGCGATCGCGACGACGATGCCTCCCTTCGCGGTGCCATCGAGCTTCGTGAGGATGATGCCGTTGACCCCGGCGACGCTCATGAACTCACGCGCCTGGGCAAGCCCGTTCTGCCCGACGGTCGCGTCGAGGACCAGCAGCACCTCGTGCGGCGCGTCGGGCACTTCTTTCGACGCCACACGGCGGATCTTGTCGAGCTCCGACATGAGGTTGACGCGGGTGTGCAGACGTCCGGCCGTATCGATCAGGACGACATCGCGGCCGCGCGCCTTCGCCGCCACCAGCGCGTCGAAGACCACGGCGGCCGGATCGGCGCCGGTGCGCGCCCGCACCATGTCCACCCCGGCCCGCGTGGCCCAGATCTCGAGCTGCTCCACGGCCGCCGCGCGGAACGTGTCGGCCGCGCAGATCATCGGCACGCGTCCGGTGTCCTTGATCAGCCGCGCCAGCTTCCCGACGGTCGTCGTCTTGCCGGTGCCGTTGACGCCGACGATCATGACCACATGCGGGTGGTGGCCGTTTGCGGGGGGACGCTCGGCTGCCCGCAGAATCCCGAGGATCTCCTCTTTCACCAGCACGCGCAGCGATTGCCCGTGGCTCCGCTTCGCCGTGACGGCCTCCACGATGTCGCCGGCGGCCGCCACCCCGATGTCGGCCGAGATCAGTGCTTCTTCGAGCGCCTCGATCGTCTCGACGTCCACCGGACGGCTGCGCTGTCCGGGTTCGTCGGCCCGCCTGACCACCTCGTCGAAGCGGTCGACGAACTGCTCCTTCGTCCGCGTGAGCGACTCTTTGATCCTGTCGAAAAATCCCATGGGTTACCCGTCCACCTCGGCGCGCTGCCGGCGCCCCATCAGCGCGTCCGCGCCTTCCGCCGGCGAGCAGCGGCCGTCGAGCACGGCCTGCATCTGTGACGCGATCGGCAGCTCAATGCCGTGCCGCGCGCCGAGCGCCAGCGCGGCACGCGTGGTCCGCACGCCCTCGGCGACCATCCGCATGCTGCCAAGTATGTCGTCGAGCCTGCGGCCGCGCCCCAGCTCGATGCCAACGCGCCTGTTGCGGCTCAGATCCCCGGTGCACGTCAGCACGAGGTCGCCGAGCCCGCTCAGACCCGCGAGGGTGTCGCGGCGGCCGCCTTCGGCAAGGGCCAGCCTCGAGATCTCCGCGAGCCCTCGTGTAATGAGCGCGGCAAGTGCGTTGTGGCCGAGCCCGAGTCCCTCGGTGACGCCGGCCGCGATGGCAATCACGTTCTTCAGCGCGCCGCCGATCTCCACGCCGGGGACGTCGTCATTGACGTAAATGCGGAGACCCTGGCCGCGGAAGTGTTCCTGGACGGCCGCCGCCGCATCGGCATCGGTCGAGGCGGCCAGGACGACCGTCGGCAGCCCCCGGGCCGTCTCGAGCGCGAAACTCGGGCCCGAGAGCACGACGGTGCGGCACGCGCCCGACGTTTCCGCCTCGATGACCTGCGACATGCGCTGGAGGGAATCGACCTCGATGCCTTTCGTCGCGCTCACGAGGACGGCGCCGGTCAGAAACGGCGTGGCGCGCCGCACGACCGCGCGGAAACCGTGCGACGGCACGGCCACGACGACGAAGCGCGCGCCGGCGAGGGCCTCCTCGAGCGAGGCCGTCGGTGCGATCCCCTCCGGCAGCGGTATGCCGGGCAGGTACTGCTCGTTGACACCGGCCGAGCGCAACGCCTGCACGACGGCTTCGTCGCGCGCCCAGAGCCGCACGTGATGGCCGGACTTCGCGAGATGGACGGCCAGCGCCGTGCCCCAGCTCCCCGCCCCGAGGACGGCGGTCGTCTTCATGCCCGCACCCCCATGCGGCGCTCGGTGCCCGCGCGGAGCCGGTACCAGTTGGCGCGGTGGCGGAACAGGATCAGCACCGCCGCGCCGGCCGCCACCAGCACCACCGACAGCGGCGAGCCCAGGATCCACGCCGCCGGCGGCAGGGCGAGCGACGCGGCAATCGAGGCGAGCGACACGTAGCGCGTGATCCAGGCAATCACCAGGAACAGACCCGCCGCCAGCGCGGTCGCGCCCGGAGACAGCATCGTGAACACGCCGGCCGCCACCGCCACGCCTTTGCCGCCATGAAACCGCAGCCAGACGGGATAGATGTGGCCGACGATGGCCGCCGCCCCCGAGAGCGCCATGAGCGCCGTCCCCCCGGCAAGCATGTGGGCGATCGCCACGGCGCCGATCCCTTTGGCGACGTCCAGCGACATGACGATCACGCCGCGCCAGGGGCCGGTCGTCCGCAGGACGTTGGCGGCGCCCACGTTGCCGCTGCCGGCCACGCGGACGTCGATGCCGCGCCGGCGCGCCAGCAGGTAGGCGAACGGCACCGAGCCGGCCAGGTATCCCAGGAGGATCGGGAGCATTACGTCAATGGTACTCGCAGCAGGGGTTCGTAGGCGGCGCCGGCCGGCGCCGGCCGGCTGCGGAACACCGTCAGGTGATCGATCAGGCACGTGCCGGCATCACCCGGCTCGTGCGCCGCGGCATGGCGCAGCGCCGCGCGCGCGGCCCCGTGGGGAGGCTCCTTGATGCGCGCAACCGTCAGGTGCGCCGAATACGCGCGCCCTTCGGGCGGGAATCCCCACGGCTGCAGCCGCGCACCGATCTCGTCATGGAGCCGCGCGAGCTCCCGCAGCCCTCGCATGACGCCCATCCAGAGCACGCGCGGCGGGCCCGATGGCGGAAACGCACCGAACCCGGCGACGTGCAGCTCGAACGGCGGCACGGCGAGCGGAGGCTGCAGCGCCTCGAGCACCGCCCCGGCCCGGGCGTCCGAGACTTCGCCGAGGAACCAGACCGTCAGATGCATGTTGCCCGCAGGAATCCAGCGGATGCCCCGCGCGGCGCCGGCGTGCTCGAGCCGTGCACGCAGCCGATCCGCACACGCCGCGGCCCGGGTCCTCACCTCTTCCGATGGATGCGCGGCAACGAAGAGACGCATGTCGTGTACGTGTCGCGCAGCCCTTTATGGGCTGCCTTCCCTCGATGGGCTGCCTCGCCCGGCCAGCAATATCCGCCGCACGCCGTCGAGCGCGCTCTGCGTCGCCTGGAACCGGACGATGTCACGCGCGCCGGGAAAGCGATGCGTGCGGACCGAGAGCGGCTGTCCGTCTACCCGGATGGCAATGACGACCGTGCCGACCGGTTTCGCGTCGGTCCCGCCGGACGGTCCGGCAATGCCGGTGACCGCCACAGCGACGTCCGCGGAGGTCCGCGCGTGCACGCCGTCCGCCATCGCGGCAGCCACCGGCTCGCTGACGGCCCCGTGCGACGCGATGATCGCCGGATCCACGCCGAGGAGATCCACCTTGACCTCATTGCTGTACGCCACCACCCCGCCACGGACGTAGGCGGAGCTTCCGGCCGGTTCCGTCATGCGCGCCAGGAGGAGCCCGGCGGTACACGATTCGGCGGCCGCGAAGGTGAGACCGCGCGCGCGGAGCATGTCGCCGACGACCTGCGGCAACGAGCGGCCGTCGGTGCAGAACGCGCACTCGCCCAGCGCCGTCAGCAGGCGCGTTCGTGCTTCCTCGAGCACGAACCGCGCGCGCGCCTCATCGTCGGAGCGCAGCGTCAGGTGCAGCTCGATCTGGCCCGGCGTCGCCAGGATCGTCGTCTCGATCGGCTGGGGGCCCTCGCGGTACTGCGAGTAGATCGGCTGCGCGATTTCCTCGACGTGCGATTCCGAGAGGCCGGTCGTGAAGAGCGACACCGTGTGGATGCGCTCGCGGCCGGCCCGTGCCCCGAGCAGGCCCGACGGTTCACAGAGCGCCGTCAGCATCGGCTGCAGCTCGCGCGGCGGCCCAGGGAGCAGAACGACGAGCCGGCCGCCAGCCGGAATGACGAGACCGGGAGCCGAGCCGTGGGGATTCGGCAGCACGGTCGCGCCTTCGGGGACCATCGCCTGCTTGCGATTGACCAGGGGCATTGCCAGGCCGCGCCGCTCGAAGCGCTCGCGGATGCGCGCCGTGATCGCCGGATCCTCGACGAGTCGAATGCTCAGCGCCTCGGTGACCGCCTCGCGCGTCAGGTCGTCGTCGGTCGGCCCCAATCCCCCGGTGAGCACCACGAGGTCGACGCGCCCGAGTGCGAGCGCACACAGATCGCGGAGGAGCGCGCGATCGTCGCCGACGACGGCCTTGGCCCTGACGCGAATCCCGAGCGACGCGAGCATCCGCGTGATGAAGAGGGAGTTGGTGTCGAGCCGCGTCGACCCGAGCAGCTCGCTGCCTACGGCGATGATCTCGGCGGTCGTCATGCAATCCAGGCAGGCATCAACCACATGAGCCCGCGCAGGGACAGATTCGCGTAGATGGCCGCCATCGCATCGTCGGCCATCACGCCAAGCCCGCCATGCAGCTGCTCGAAGCGCCCGGCCGGGTACGGCTTGATCACGTCGAACAGCCGGAAGAGGAAGAACCCCGCCAGCGCTCCTGACCACCCGAGGTTCGGGATGAACGCCAGCGTGATGAGCATGCCGACCACTTCATCCATGACGATCGGCCCGGGATCCACTCCGCCGAAGTAGCGTTCGGCCGTCGTCCCGGCCCACACGCCCGCGGCGAACAGCCCCACGATCAGACCGGTCTCGACGAGGCGCGAATCGCTCCACCAGGCCAGCGCGTAGAACAGGAGTCCGGCGGCCGAACCGACGGTGCCCGGTGCGATCGGGAAGTACCCGCAATACCCGACCGTGGCGATGAAGACGGCGAGGCGAGTCACGCTTTCACGACGCGGGTATGCGCGAGGCGATCGTGAAGTCCCCGGCGCTCCGCCCCGAAGAGCACCGGAAGAAAGCCGAGCCCCGCAGGCAGAGCGGACATGACGTAGCCGACCGCCCGCAACGCTGCCCCGCCGACCGGCACGCGGTCCGTCCAGGCGTCCTCGTCTGAGGTGACGACCCTGATACCGGTCAGCATCTTGCCGATGGTCTGGCCGCCGGCCGTGGTGAATGCCACGACGTAGCCTCCGTTCAGGAACGCGATGAATGCGGCAAACGGCATCAGGGGCAGCCGCAGGACGTCGCCGAACTCGAGCCCGCACAATCGCAGCGTGAAGTACAGCACCACGGCATCGATGCCGGCGAGCAGCACGAGGTCGATCACCGCCGCAAACAGCCGGGGGATGATTCCCGCAACGCCCGCCGCCCCATCGCGGCGCGCTTTAGACGCGGGCCGCTCCCGCGCGGCGGCCTCCTGCCGATGGTCTCGCTCCTCGTCGCCGCCGAATCCGAGGTCCAGCCCGGGCGCCTGCGTGGCGGCTCTCGGCTCGGGCCTGGCCGCCACGGCGGACTTGCGTACGGCGACGGGCGCCCGTGGCGCCGCCGGCAGACTGACGAGCGGCGCATCGTCATCCCGACCGCGATCGCGGAACAACGGGAGCTCGCCGGATGACGGAGACCGCCGCGCCGGAGCGGATGATGCGCGTGGAGGGGCTTCCACACGGGCGGGCGGAGGGGCCGAGACCGGCGGCTGTAGAGGCTCGAGGGCGTCCAGATCGGCCAGGGAGAAATCGGCGAGCGGACCGGACGGTTCGTCGCCGGTGCGAATCGGCAGATCGAAGGCGTCGACGTCGGCCGACAGTGAGAATTCGTAGCCGCAATTACGACAACGATCGCTGTTGTCGAAACTGATGTACTGGCATTTCGAACATCTCATGGGCGCCGGGGATCGCCTTCCGGCTGCGCACGCTCGGCCGACCTGGCCGCCGACAGCAGTTGCCGCTGGATCGTCGCGGTGAGCACGTCGGCCCGCGGCCGCAGCGGGTCGCCGGTGGGGACCGCTGCGAGCGCCGCCAGGGCCTCGTGCAGCCGTCCGCGCGCATGCAGCGCTTCGCCGCGCGAGAGGGCCACGTCGGCCATCGACAGCACGGGGAGCGGCGCGTTCAGCGTGGCCGGGGGCTGCTCGCTGCGGCCGAAGAACCCGCGCGCCACGCCCCCTTGCGCGACCAGGCCCATCCCGAGCGCCGACAGCAGGAGCCCGGCGACGATCCCTCCGCCGATCCACTTCCAGCGGGCGGCCGGTGCGGCGGCGGCCGTCGGGACGCCCCGGGCCGTCCGCAGGTCCGGACGGCGGGTCGCCGGCTCCGGGCGGGCGGCGGCGATCTCGAGCCGGTCGATTCGCGCGAGCAGGGTGAGCGCCTCGTCCGATGAGGCGCCGTGTTCGACGGCCGAGGCGACGAGCTGTCGCGCGGCCGCGGCATCACCCCGATCGAACGCGGCGCTGCCGGTGTGCAGCAGCTCGTCTCCCTTCCGCTGCCGTTCGGCCACGGCGCCGCGGGCGCGTTCGATGTACGCGCGAGCGCGGGCATGCCCGCGGTCGATGAAGAGCACCCGCGTCCACACGTTGATCGCCTGCTCGTGCTGTTCGGCGAAGTACTGGTCCAGTCCGGCCAGCAGCAGCTCTTCGATGTGCGCGTCGCGGTCGCGTTCCGACACGTCTGCCATGTCTGGCAGCCGGCCGGTACGCAGCGGATCGGTCATGTCCGGTGAATTATAGTCTTGCTATGGCGATTATCGAGTCGATTCCGAACGTCAGTGAAGGCCGGAGGGCCGAGGTCGTGGCGCGCCTGACCGACGCGATTCAGCGGACGCCGGGGGTCCGCCTGCTCGACGCCTCCTCCGATGCGTCGCACAATCGTTCCGTGTTCACGATCATCGGTGACGCTCCGTCGCTCAAGGCGGCCACGCTGGCGCTTTTCGAGGTGGCCGTTGACACCATCGACCTCCGAACCCAGCGCGGGGAACATCCCCGCCTGGGCGCCGTGGACGTGGTGCCGTTCGTCCCGATCGAAGGGGCGACCATGGACGACTGTATTGCGCTGGCGAAGGACGTCTCCGCCACGGTCGCCGAGCGCTTCGCGGTCCCGGTGTATCTCTACGAGGATGCGTCGACCAACGCACTTCGGAAGCATCTCGAGGACATCCGGCGCGGCGAATTCGAGGGGCTCGGGTCGAAGATGCGCACGGACGGCTGGGCGCCGGATTTCGGGCCCGCGCAGCCGCACGAATCGGCCGGCGCCTCGGTCATCGGCGCACGGATGCCGCTCATCGCGTTCAACATCAACCTTGACAGCGACCGGCTGGACGTGGCGAAGAAGATCGCGTCCGCCGTCCGCCACAGCAGCGGCGGCCTGCGGTTCGTCAAGGCGATGGGGGTGATGCTCGAGGACCGGCGGATCGCGCAGGTCTCGATGAACCTGACGAACTACCAGAAGACGCCGATCTTCCGCGTGTTCGAAATGGTCAAGCGGGAAGCCGCGCGGTACGGCGTGACGATCCTCGAGAGCGAGATCGTCGGTCTGGTGCCGTCAGCCGCCCTGATGGGCGCGGCGGAGTACTACCTGCAGATCGAGGGGTTCAGCGGCGACCAGGTACTGGAGAACAAGCTCCGGGCGTGATTTGCTGTCTGAAGACTCACCGCTGAGAACGCCAAGGCCGCAGAGGGACACAACCTCAAATACTCTGCGTTCTTTGCGCTCTTTGCGGTGCGTCTTTAGACAGCTTCCTCGTCCCGCCGGCTCGGGATGATGCCGAAGCCCTTCATCTTCCGATACAGATTGCTGCGCTCGACGCCCAGCGCGTCGGCGGTGCGGGAGATGTTCCCCTGTTGCGCCGCGAGCGCCTGCAGGATGTAGTCGCGCTCGAAGCGATCGCGCGCCTGGTGCAGCGGCATCGCCTCCTCCGGCGTCACGCCGACATCGCGGACGCTGCGTCCCTCGAGGAACGCCAGATCGTCGAGCGTGATGACCTCCCCCGGTACCATGATGATCAGCCGCTCGATGATGTTCCGCAGCTCGCGGACGTTCCCCGGCCAGCCGTAACTCCGCAGCCCGGTCGCCGCGCCGGCGTCGAACTTCTTGGGCCGCCGGCCGTATTCCCGCGCGAGCTCCGCCATGAAATGGTCGGCGAGCACCGGGATGTCGGAGTCGCGGTCCCGCAGCGGCGGCACGTACACGGGAATCACGTTCAGCCGGAAGTACAGATCTTCGCGGAAGCGGCCCGCGCGGATCTCGGTCGGCAGATCCTTGTTCGTCGCCGCGAGCACCCGGACGTCCACCTTCACGCCGCTCGTGCCGCCCACGGGTTCCACGATCTGTTCCTGCAGCGCCCGCAGCACCTTGGCCTGCGTCTTCAGCGTCATGTCGCCGATCTCGTCGAGGAACAGCGTGCCGCCGTCGGCCAGCTCGAACTTGCCGCGCCGGTCGGCCACGGCCCCGGTGAAGGCGCCCTTCATATGCCCGAACAGCTCGCTCTCGATCAGCTCCTCGGGGATCGCGGCGCAGTTCACTTCGATGAACGGGGCGTTGCGGCGCCGGCTGAGACTGTGAATGCTGCGCGCGACCAGCTCCTTGCCGGTCCCGTTCTCGCCGAAAATCAGCACGCGGCCGTTGGTGGGGGCCGCCATCGCGATCTGCTCGCGCAACTGCCCCATCGCGTAGCTCTCGCCCACCATCGTCAGCCGCCGGTCGACGGTCGCCCGCAGCGCGCGGTTCTCGGCTTCCAGCCGGCGCTGCCGGACGGCGTTGCCGACGACGAGGACCGTCTTTTCGAGCGACAGGGGCTTCTCGACGAAGTCGTAGGCCCCGAGCTTGATGGCGCGGACGGCCGACTCGATGTTGCCGTGACCCGAGATCATCACCACGGGCGAGTCCACGCGCCGCTGCCGCAGCCGCTCGAGCGTGACGAGACCGTCCATACCGGGCAGCCAGATGTCGAGCACGATCACGTCGAAGGCCGCGCGCGAGACGCGGTCCAGGCAGGCTTCGCCGCTGTCCACGGCGTCCACGGCATAGCCCTCGTCGCGCAGGACGCCCCCGAGCGCGCTGCGCACGCCCGCCTCGTCGTCGACGATCAGGACGCTCGGGCGCATCGTCATGGCATCAGCATGGGAGCTCAATGGTGAAGATGGTACCCGACGGCAGGTTGTCTGCGACATCGATCGCGCCGCCGTGCTCCGCGATGATGCGCCGGACGATGGCGAGACCGAGGCCGCTGCCGCGCCGTTTCGTCGAGTAATAGGGCATGAACAGCTTCTCGCGGTCTTCGGGGGGAATGCCCGGGCCGTTGTCGCTGATCGTCACGCGCACCACGCCGTTGACCGGATCGTGTGCCGTCGCGAGCTCGATCAGGGGGGCGCGGCCGTCCGGGCGCGGACCGGCCGCGGCGCCGCCCAGGGCCTCGACCGCATTGTCCACGAGGTTGATGACGACGCGACGGATCTGCTCGGCGTCGATCCGCACCATCGGCAGCCCGTCCGCCAGGCGCCCGGCGAGCGAGATGTCCTTGAAGAGGCCCGCGTAGAGCGCCATCGTCTCGGTGAGCACCAGGTTGAGATCCGTGGGCACGGCCTTCGGCGCCGGCATGCGGGCGAACTGTGCGAACTCGTCCACGAGGGCCTTGAGCGAATCGACCTCGGTCACGATGGTGGTGGTGCACTCGTCGATGAGGGCGCGCGCCGCGGGGGGCGCGCCGGCGAACTGCCGTCGCAGCCGCTCGGCACTCAACTGGATCGGGGTCAGCGGATTCTTGATCTCGTGGGCGAGGCGGCGCGCGACATCCCGCCACGCGGCGACCCGCTGCGTCCGGATCAGCGGTGACACGTCGTCGAAGACCAGCACCGTGCCGGCCTCAGCGCCGTCGCCGGCGGGCAGGAGTGTCGCGGCCGCCGCAAGATGGACCTCGCGGCCGTCGCGCGTGAGGGCGATCTCCTGGGCGGGCGGCTGCGCCGCCCCGGCGCGCGCGCGCTGCAGGATCTGCCGCAGCGGCTGCAGGTCCTCGCGGTCGAACACGTGATCGGCCGCGCGGCCGACGGCACCCGCCGGAAGGTCCAGGAGTTTCACGGCCGCGCTGTTCACGGTCTCGATCTGCCCCTCGGGGCCGATCGACACCACGCCGGTCGCAATCCGCTCCAGAACGGTTTCGATGTAGCGGCGCCGCTCTTCCACTTCGACGTGTTTGCGCTCGAGATCGAGCCGCGAACGTTCGAGCTTTCGCTGGCTGGCGGCGAGCGCGCCCGCCATCGTGTTGAACGCCTCGACGAGCGACCCGAACTCGTCGCGGGTCTCCGGCTCGATCCGGTGGTCGAGCCGCCCGGCGCCGATCTCACGCGCGCCGGCGGCGAGCAGCTGGATCGGACGCGTGATCCGTTTCGCGAGGTACATGCCGATCCAGGTGGCGCTGATCAGGATCATCAGCGTCATCATCAGGAAGTAGGACAGGTAAACGCCTTCGAGCGCCGGGCGCATCACGACCAGCCTGGCGTAGCTTTCGTAGGCATCGGTGATGCGCCGCGAGTGCTGCGCGAGAGCGCCCGAGAGCAGGTCGCTGACGATCACGATCCCGACCGGCGCACCGGCGCCATCCCGTACGAGCTGGCCCGCCCGCACGAGGTCGCCGCCGTCGACCGCGTCGTGCGCCGTCACGTCGCGGCTGCCGGAGGCGATCCGCGCCGCCAGGCGGTCGGCTGAGCCCCGGGTCCGCAGCCGCGCCAGCACGGGAGACTCCACGGCCACGACGGGGCGCGGGGGGCCGCCGGGCTGTATCCGATAGACCTCGACGAGCGCCACGCGTCCCTCGCGCACGTCGGTCTCGATGGCCGCGCGAATCGCGGCCACGTCTCCGGCGCGCAGCGCGCCGGCCGGCACGTCGAGGGCGATGCGGGCGGCGTGGGCGCCGACCTCCGCCTGCCGCTCGCGGTAGTAACCGCCCGCAATCTCGTTCGCCGATGAGAGCACGGTCTCGACCGGATCCGCGAACCAGCGCGCCGTGCTGTTGCGGATCAACTGGCCGCCGACGAGCAGCACCAGCACGGACGGCACGATCGTGAGGCCGAGCAGCGCCAGCACCAGCTTCGCGCGGAAGCGAGAGAACGGCAGGCCCCGCCGCCGCTCGACTACGAGCTTGATGATGTTGCGCACCAGCACGAAGGCCAGCACGATGAGCATCATCAGGACGCCGGCCGAGAGCGCGTAGACGACGACTTCGGTGAGGAAGTCGGGGTTCATCTCCGCCGACTGGTCGGCCAGGATGGTCATCGCCACCAGCGCGGCGATCAGGGCCAGGATGCCGAGGAGGATCAGGCGCGGATTGTCACGGAGCGGACGCCGCTCGGCGGACGCCGGCCTCACCGGCGGTTTGCGCGCCGGCAGCGTCGGCCGCGCGGTGTCTTTCGTCACAGCCACCCCGGCAGATTCATTCCTTCGCGTTCAACAGGTCCTTCAACTCGGTCATGAACTCGCCGATGTCCCGGAAGTGCCGGTAGACCGAGGCGAAGCGGACGTAAGCCACCTTGTCCAGCGTCCGCAGCTCGTTCATCACGAAGGCGCCGACCTCCTCGGTGCTCATCTCGCGCTCCGGCTTTTCCTGAAGCGCGGACTCGACGCGGTCGGCCACGGCTTCGAGCGATGCGACGCTGACGGGCCGCTTCTCGCACGCCTTGAGCAGGCCGGCCATCAGCTTCTGGCGCTCGAAGCGCTCGCGGCTGCCGTCCTTCTTGATCACCATGTAGGGGATCTCGTCGATCCGCTCGTAGCTGGTGAAGCGGCGGCCGCAGCCGAGGCACTCACGCCGGCGGCGGATCACTTCCCCTTCCTTGCTCTCGCGGGAGTCGACCACCTTGTCGCCGAGGTGCGCGCAGTAGGGACATTTCATGGCGATATCACTCCGGGTTCGTGCCGGCCTCGGCGGACACCGCCGGCGGCTCCTGCGCGGTCTTCTGGACGCCGCTGAACGTGAGCCCGTCCTGGGCCATGAAGATCACGCCGAGGATCGTGACCGGCACGAACGAGATCGCGTGCAGGACGATCGCAGCACCGGCCGCCTGAGCGGGCGCGGCGGCAAAGAACGTTTCCACCGTGATCTTGTACGCCGTATGAAATCCCCCGATCGCGCCGGGTGTCGGCACGGCGACGCCCACGATCAGCAGCGTCATCACCAGGAACGAACCGGTATACGGGAACGTAATATGAAACGCCTGCGATGTCAGCCAGATACCCGCCGCAATCGACAGCCACAGAGGAAATGACAGCGCAAGGGCCGCGACGAGCCGGGCCGGCTGGCGCATGACGGCCAGGCCCTGCGCGAACGATTCCACCAGGTGCGCCACGAAGCGCGCGGCGCGTGCCGGCAGGACCGCTTCGACCCGCCCGGCGGCGCGGCCGAGCCGCTCGGGATGGCCCGCCAGCGCGAAAAGGAGCGCCAGACCGACCACCGCCGCGCCGGCCGCCACGGTGCCCCAGAACTGGACGTGCGCGAATTTCTCCGGGCCGCCCGAGATCACGCCGTCCGGCACCGTGAGCACGAACAGGCCGAACAGCAGGAGCACGGCCGCCAGGTCCAGCAGCCGTTCGAGGATAATCGTCGCGAACGTGGCCGTCGGCTTCAGCCCTTCCCGGCGCGCCAGCAGGTACGGCCGGATCACTTCACCGGCGCGGGCCGGCAGAAAGAAACTGGCCGCAAAGCCGATGACGGTGGTGCGAAACGCCGTGCTGAAGCGCGTCGGGCCGATGGGCGCCAGCAGCGACTGCCACCGCCAGGCCCGCAACAGATACGTCAGCAGCGTCACCGCGACGGCGAGCGCCAGCTGCCACGGGTTCGCGCGCCGGGTCTCGGCCCAGACGCGAGCCAGATCGACGTCTCGGAAAAAATACGCCAGCAGACCCACCGTGACGGCGAGAATGAGGATCGAGCGGGCCCGTGAACGCATGTGTTAGGTGACAAGTCTATGGGAAAACGTGAGTTATTGCTCGCCGCGGCGTTCATTCTGGTCGGTTTCGTGGTGTATCAGGTCACCGCGCCGCCGCCCGACCCGACGGAGCGGGGATTCTCGCTGTCGCGGATCATCGACAACGTGCGGCGTGAGGTCCGGGGGCAGAACGAAACCGCCGAGGCGACGCACGCCCTGACCCGGCCGCTCCCGGACACGATCCAGGAAATCCGCATCAGGATCCCGGTCGGCGGCATGACGATCACCGGTGAAGACCGCGCCGACATCGACGCCGACCTGCACGTCAGGTCCAATGGCTTCGACAAGGCGGAAGCCGAGCAGCGGGCCAAAGCCACGACGCTGAAATTCGACGAGGCGGGTCCCGTGCTGATCATCGCCGTCGACGCGCCGACCGAGGGGCGGCAGCGTCCCACGCTGCGGCTGAAGATCCCGTCCCGGCTGGGCGTCAGGATCGACGAGAAGAACGGCGAACTGACGGTGACCAACGTGGCGCGGCTCGCCATGGGGATCACCCGCGGGGCGACGACGATCAGCACCGTCGCCGGCGCCGTCAGCGCGACGCAGCGCGGCAGCACGATCACGATCAGCGACGTCGGGTCCCTCAAGCTCACGACCAACGCCGGCGCGGACGCGCGGGTGTCGAACGTGCGCGGCGACGTCACGCTGTCGCTGCAGACCGGCGAGCTGCGGGCGGAAGGGCTGGCGGGAGCGCTGGAGGTCGAAGCCCGGGCCGCCGAGATGCACTTCGAGAAACTCGACGGCCTGACGGGACCCGTGCGGGTGAACGCCAACCTCGGTGAAGTGGTCATCGTCGGCCTGAGGACGGATACGCGCATCGACGGCCGGCAGACCGAGATCCGCGTCGATCAGGCCGCGCCCGCCCCGCTGGCGATCTATAACGATGGGACCGAACCGCTGGAGGTCACCGTCCCGACGGGGGGGTTCAAGCTCGACGCCCTCGCCGTCAACGGGCGCATCACGCTCGACGCCGCTCTCGAAAAAGAGGGCCTCCGCGTCGAGGCACCTGACGAGGGCACGGTCCCGCCGCCGCCTCGGCGCGAAGCCCGCGTGCTCGGCGTCGTCGCCGGCGGCGGTCCGACGATCACCCTCCGCGCCACGCGCGGCGAGATCGTGCTCAAGAGAAAGTGAATGGCGGGGGATGAACCCCCGCCCCACACCGATGGCTGTGTGGGGCGGGGGTTTATCCCCCGCCAACCTCTTTTGGTGTAAGCTTCCTGCTCTTCCTCGCGAGGTTCCCGTGCTGTCCACTTCGACTCCCGTCCTCGACACTGCACTCGACGGTCTTCCGCTGCATCGTCGCGGCAAGGTGCGCGACGTCTACGAAGTCGCACTCGATTCCGGCGAGACCGCGCTGCTGATGATCGCCACCGACCGCATCTCCGCCTTCGACTGCGTGCTCGGGTCCGGCATTCCGGACAAGGGCAAGGTCCTGACGCAGTTGTCGGCCTTCTGGTTCGAGCGGCTCGCCGGGCTCGTTCCGCATCACCTCCTCTCGATCGACGTGAACGACTTCCCCGCCGCTGCGCGGGCGCACGCGGACCTGCTCCGCGGCCGCACGATGCTGACGCGCATGACGCGTCCGCTGCCGGTCGAATGCGTGGCCCGCGGGTATCTCTCCGGATCGGGATGGAAGGAGTATCAGCAGACCGGCGCCGTCTGCGGCATCCCGCTGCCCTCAGGACTCCGCGAGTCCGACCGGCTGCCGGAGCCGATCTTCACCCCGGCCACCAAGGCCGATACGGGCCACGACGAGAACATCTCGTACGAACAGGCCGGCGCGATCGTCGGCCAGGAGCTGATCAAGCGGCTCAGGGAGCTGACGCTGGAGATCTATCGCCGCGGCTGCGAGCACGCGGAGTCGAAGGGAATCATCATCGCCGACACGAAATTTGAATTTGGCCTGGTGGGCGACGGCGACCCGGCGACCGACGTCGTGCTCATCGACGAGGTGCTGACACCCGACTCCTCGCGTTTCTGGCCGCGCGCCTCCTATGCGCCCGGCCACGGCGTCCCGAGCTTCGACAAGCAGTTCGTCCGGGACTATCTCGAAGACATCAAGTGGAACAAACAGCCGCCCGTCCCCACGCTCCCCGACGAGGTCGTGCGGAAGACCCGCGAGAAGTACGTCGAGGCGTTCCGCCTCCTGTCCGGTCGAGAGCTCGTGTAAGCCGGTGCGCGACCAGCTCGAGAAACTCGTCCAGGAGATGCTCGACAAGGGCGTCCTGTACGACGACGCGCGGCGCGAGTTCGAGAAGATGTTCATCGCGCGGGCCCTGCAGCGGTCGAAGGGCAGCGTCGGCGACGCCGCCGAGATGCTCGGCATGCACCGCAACACCGTCGCACGAAAGATGACGGAGTACCGGATCAAGCGTTCCGCTTGATCCGGATGGGAAATGGGAGATGGGAAATGGCAAAGTGCCCATTTCCACCGCCGTCTCTGAAGCTGAGCACTATCCCATTTCCCATTTGCCATCTCCCATCCGGGCCGTCTCGGCGTTAGCACTCGACGGCCCGGACTGCTTGACATCCCCCTCCCGCTCCGATACATTTAGCAGTCGGGGACACCGAGTGCTACCGCACCGGGCACCCCCAGGCTTTTTGTTAAGCTTTTTGGTCCGTTTACATCCACAAATCAACCGTTTACACGGGAGAGACGCGCAGTATGGCAGCCACGAAATCCGCAGTCGGTATCCGTCCCCTGCACGACCGAGTCATCGTGCAGCGCATCGAAGAAGGCGAACAGAAGGTCGGCGGGATCATCATCCCGGACTCGGCCAAGGAAAAGCCCCAGCAGGGCAAGGTGATTGCCGTCGGCAAGGGCAAGATCGAGAAGGACGGCAAGGTGACGCCGCTCGACGTGAAGGAAGGCGACACGATCCTGTTCGGCAAGTACTCGGGCCAGGAGATCAAGCTCGAGGGCACCGAGTACCTCATCATGCGCGAGGAAGAGATCCTCGGCGTGATCACGAAGTAACAACAGGATTCACGATTTCAACGGAGCGATAGAGACATATGGCAAAACAGATCATTTACGGCGAGGAATCGCGGCAGGCCATCCTGCGCGGCGTGAACCAGCTCGCCAACGCCGTCAAGGTGACGCTCGGCCCCAAGGGTCGCAACGTCGTCCTCGACAAGAAGTTCGGTGCCCCCACCATCACGAAGGACGGCGTCACCGTCGCGAAGGAAATCGACCTTAAGGACCCGCTCGAGAACATGGGCGCCCAGATGGTCCGCGAAGTGGCGAGCAAGACGTCCGACATCGCCGGTGACGGCACCACCACCGCCACCGTGCTCGCGCAGGCGATCTTCCGCGAAGGCGCGAAGAACGTCGTCGCCGGCGCCAACCCGATGGAGCTCAAGCGCGGCATCGAAAAGGCCGTCGAATCGGTCGTCAACGAGCTCAAGAAGCTCTCGAAGCCCGTGTCCGGCACGATGATCGCCCAGGTCGGCACGATCTCGGCGAACAACGACGAGACGATCGGCAAGATCATCGCGGAAGCGATGGACAAGGTCGGCAAGGACGGCGTCATCACCGTCGAGGAAGCCAAGTCCATGGAGACCTCGCTCGAGGTCGTCGAGGGCATGCAGTTCGACCGCGGCTACCTCTCCCCGTACTTCGTGACCGATCCGGAGCGGATGGAAGTGGTCGTCGAGAACCCCGTCATCCTGATCCACGAGAAGAAGATCAGCTCGATGAAGGACCTCCTGCCGCTGCTCGAGCAGGTCGCCCGCGCGGGCCGACCGCTCGTGATCATCGCGGAAGACGTCGATGGTGAAGCGCTCGCGACGCTGGTCGTGAACAAGCTCCGGGGCACGCTGCAGGCCGTCGCCGTCAAGGCGCCGGGCTTCGGCGATCGCCGCAAGGCCATGCTCGAGGACATCGCGGTCCTCACGGGCGGCCGCGCGCTGACCGAAGACCTCGGCATCAAGCTCGAGAACATCAAGCTCGAGGACCTGGGCAAGGCCAAGAAGGTCACCATCGACAAGGACAACACCACGATCGTCGAAGGGGGCGGCGCCCAGAGCGCGATCGAAGGCCGCGTGAAGCAGATCCGCACGCAGGTCGACGAGACCACGTCGGACTACGACCGCGAGAAGCTCCAGGAGCGCCTGGCGAAGCTCGTCGGCGGCGTGGCGGTCATCAAGGTCGGTGCGGCGACCGAGACCGAGATGAAGGAAAAGAAGGCGCGCGTCGAAGACGCCATGCACGCGACGAAGGCGGCGGTCGAAGAGGGCATCGTCCCCGGCGGCGGCGTGGCGCTGCTGCGCGCGAGCAAGGCGCTCGACGGGCTGAAGCTCGAAGGCGACCAGGCCGTCGGCGTGGCGCTCATCCGCAAGGCCATCGAGGAGCCGCTCCGCTGGATCGCGGCCAACGCGGGCCAGGAAGGCTCGATCGTCGTCCAGAAGGTCAAGGACTCCAAGGGTGACGACGGCTACAATGCCGGCACCGACGTCTACGAGAACCTCGTGGCCGCGGGCGTCATCGACCCGGTCAAGGTGGTTCGCACGGCGTTGCAGAACGCCTCGTCCATCGCGTCACTCCTGCTCACCACCGAGGCGCTCGTCAGCGAGATCCCGGAGGAGAAGAAGGACATGGGCGGCGGCGGCGGGATGCCGGGCGGCGGCGGCATGGGCGGAATGTACTAACGCCTGTCAACGACCAACTCCCAACGGCCAACTCCCAAGGAACACCTTTGGGAGTTGGGAGTTGGAAATTGGCGGTTGGGAGTTTTCTTCAAAGGCCGGCCGGGAGCAATCCTGGCCGGCCTTTTTTCTTTACCGCACCTGCATGGCGAAGCGCTGCGCCGCTTCGGCCACCGCGGCATCGTCGATCGTGAGCGCCCGCACCTCTTTCAACCGCAGGTCCCTGGCGGCGCGATCGAACAGGGTCACGTGCATCCAGAGCGACTCGTAAGTCGACCACCAGCGAAGGCCCGCTGCGCCGGTATGCTTCGCATGAAGCGCGCGCGCCTGCGGCTGCGTGATCTCGCGCTCGCGGGTGGCCACGACGGACGGCCGCAGCTTCTCCCGGCGGAGCACGATCGGATCGTCGAGGTCCACCAGCTCTGAACCCGCCGGTAACTCCAACTCGGCCAGCGCGAGCGGGAGTCCGCGCCGGCGCAGCAGCGCCGGCGTCAGCCGCTGGCCGCGAAAGCGAGCGAGTTGTTCGACAACGGAGGACACCGCGCGGTCCGCGAGATACAGGCAGCCGTAGAGGTCAGGATTGTCGTGGCGCCCTTCGCCCTGGAACTCGCGTGGGAACCAGAGCGGTCCATCGCGTTCGTCACGGCTCCCCGCTTCGTTCCAGGCGAAGCAGCGAAAGAGGATCACAGGAACGCGTCGGACCGCTCGGCCCGGATCGCACGCATCAGCTCCTCGGCGCGCCCCTGGCGGACCAGGTCGATGGGACGGCGATCGCCGAGGAGCGGATTGATACCGAACAGCCAGGACAGGGCGGCCTCGCGATCGTAGAGGCGGAGCAGGTTCGACCAGACCAGTTCCAGGAGGTCGACCTTCTCGGCGTTCAGCGGATCGATGCCGGCGCCTCGAAGCCACCGCGTCACCTGGGAACGGCTCACGCCGAGCATATCCGCGACCTGCGCCGCCGAGCGGAAGTCGACCCTGAGCGCCTCCACCTTCCGGATCACACCGATGGGCATTGGAGCCAGCTTAGCGCAACACATAGTGTTGCGCAACAGAAACCGTTGCGCGGAAGCAACCCGATCCGACCCATCTGCGGTAGCCTGCCCCAGCGAGACAAGGAGCCGGCTCATGACCAAGACCGTCCTCACCCTGGTGCTGCTCGTCCTCACCGCCACGGCCGCGGCCCAGCGGGATCCCCGCAGCGCCGGCGGCGGCAACTGCTCCGCCAATCCCTACAACTGCATCGACACGCCGAACCCGCTGAAGACGCCGGACACGGTCTGGCTGGAGGAAATGACCTGGATGGACGTGCGCGACGCCCTGAAGGCCGGACGCAGGACGATCATCATTCCGACCGGGGGCATCGAGCCCAATGGCCCGTGGCTCGCGCTCGGCAAACACAATTACATCCTGCGGGTGAACTGTGATGCGATCGCCCGCAAACTGGGCAACGCCCTGTGTGCGCCGATCATTCCGCTGGTGCCCGAAGGGCGCATCGAGCCGCAGAGCGGGCACATGACGACGGCCGGCACGATCAGTCTGCGCGAGGAGACGTTCCAGGCGATGCTCACCGACGTCGTCCACAGCTTCAAGATGCACGGCTTCGAGCACATTGTCCTGATCGGCGACAGCGGTGGAAACACGCGTGGGATGCAGGCCGTGGCTGACAGGTGGAACGGCGAGTGGAAAGGCTCCCCTCTCGTGATCCCCGCGCGCGCGTACTACGATTATGCGGCGGTCCTGAAGTACGCCGCCGAAATCGGTGTCATCACGCCGGACCAGAAGAAGGACGGCCTGCACGACGATCCGGCCATCACGTTGAACATGATGGTCGCGGACCCGGACAGCGTCCGCTGGGAGCCGCGCGTCAAAGCCGGGAAGGCCACGATCGACGGCGTCTCGATCGCCGACAAGGAGAAGGCGCTGGCCATCGGCCGGAAGATCGTGGAGCTGCGCGCGAGCGTCACCGCGGACGCGATACGGAAGGCCATCGCCGGCAAGCCGACCGCCAGGTAGCGGCGCGTTCGAGGGAGGGCGAGCCCTTCTGGAAGGCGTCGTCAGAACCGGATGCCCGCCCGGCATTTTCTTCGCCGCCGCTACTTTTTCACCGGCTCTGCGGCCTTCAACATGAACGGAATCATCCGTTCGATTTCGTCCGCGCCCGCCTTCATCGGATTTTCGAGCTGCCCTGTCTGACGATTCTGACGCCAGCCCTGCATCGCTTTGAAGTGGACGAGCGCGAACGAATTGAACGGCGTCCCGTTGATCCAGACGGTGGCCACGACCGGAGAATTCCACGAGTTGTACCTGGGCTTGCCGACCAGCGCGTAGTCCCCGGCCTTGAGCTCGCCTCCCTCCCGTTCCAGCCCGGCGTAATACACCTTGAACGTGAGATCCACGCTGCTCACGTTGGGCCCGAGCGGGTGGGAATAGCTTCCGTTGGTTTCGAGCAGCCAGTCCGTCTCGTTGTCGAGCCGCCACAGGACAGGCGACATGGCGATCTTGTTCCCCTGCTGCCGCGCCGGCCCCACCCGGAAGATCAGGCCGTTCCGCTTGGTCGCCGGCACCTGGGGGTCGTCTTCATGACAATGGTGTTCCAGCCGTCCTTGATCTGCTCGGCGACCGGCTGGACCGTGTCGGCGGTGAAGAGGTCGACCGTCGCGCCATTGACGACGAACTCCGTGTGGAGCGGATTGTCCCACGTCGCGTATTGGCGCTCGACCCAGATCGACAGCGCCGCCGGTGCCTGGGATGCCACCGGGGCCAGTGCGCCTGCAAGAACGAAGAGAACGGCCGCCAGGCATCCGAACGTACGACGCATCATGAGCCTCCCGGTTCTGCTGTCTGCAGACTGGTGCAGACAAGAGGGCTACTGTGTACGCCGCTCAGCGGGATGTCAAAATGGGGTTTCCGCACGCTCAACGCGCTCCGTCGCGGAACGCGCACGCGTCCAGGTGGTCGTTGACCAGGCCCATGGCCTGCATGAACGCATACATCGTCGTCGGGCCGACGAACGTCCAGCCGCGCGCGCGCAGGTCCTTCGACAGGGCCGTAGACTCGGGCGTGACGGCCATTGTCTGCAGGACGTCCCACGTCAGCTTCTTCGGACGGGACTTCGGCGCCGGTTCGAACCGCCAGACATAGGACGCCAGCGACCCGCACTCGTCGATCAGGTCGGCGCAGCGCCTCGCATTGTTGATGGTGCTCTCGATCTTGCCGCGGTGACGGACGATCCCGGCGTCGCCGAGCAGGCGCGTGACATCGCGCTGCGTGAACCTGGCCACGCGCTCGATGTCGAAGCCGGCGAAGGCGCGCCGGAAGTTCTCGCGCTTGCGCAGGATCGTCAGCCAGCTCAGGCCGCTTTGAAAGCCCTCGAGCGTAATCTTCTCGAACAGCCGGCGATCGTCGCGCACGGGGAATCCCCACTCGGTGTCGTGGTACGCGACGTAGTCGTCCGAGGCGCGACACCAGGCGCACCGGGGCCGCCGGTCCACGCCCTTCCAGAGGCCGTCCTTCACCTGGTCTGCTGTCGGTTGTTCAGACATGTCCCTGCGGCATTTCCATCAGGCCCGATCACTCGTCTCCGAACACCAGCGAGGCCACGCCCAGAGTGTCATGACGAGGTCATGAGAAGTCAACGCACCCGCACCAACGTCCGCCGAAAGGATGAGGCGCATCCGGCAGGTACTTGCGGCCTGACGATTGCGTAACAGATTGCGCAGTGCCCCGCATCTCGTGTGCGGCACCGTAAGGATGTGCAGCCCGTGGCCACCAGTCGAGACGAACGGTACAGGCGCGATCCGACGGCGGATCGTTTCGAAGCCATACTCGAGCGTACACTCACGCGGTATCACCGCGATGAACTCCACGGCGGCGCGCACCGGGTGGCGGAACGGATTCTCGACGAGACGCTCGTCCCCATCGCCCGTGAAGCATTTCTGGACGCTGACGACCTGCCGTCCGACGCCGACGTGCTCCGGACCCTCGACGAGCCGCTGCGGCTTCTCGGCGAGGGGTACCACGTCCTCGCCCTGGTCGAGCCGCGCGAGCGCTTCGTCGTCAAGTACGCGAAACACCTTGACCCGGTTCCGCCGCTCGCCGGCGCGCCGCCGCACGCCAAGCCGCAGTGGGAACGCGACCACGGCGTGCGTCCGGACGGCTCGCTGCATCCCGCCATCTGGCAGCACATCCGTGCCTTCGAAGCGTATGGACTGCTCGTGGTGCCCAGCCGCGTCTATCTCGCCGAGACCGCCGTCGACGCCCTCTCCGCCGGCGAACGGCGGCGGATCGAACGGTTCCGCTCGATGGGCATCGTGCGGTCTCTCGGGGCCGAGCCCCGACCGCTCCGCGTTGGCGAACTGCAGGCGCTCAAGGAGATCCTCCACGCACTGGGCTTCATCGATCCGCTCGACCGGTGGTGCGCGCGTGATGGCACGCTCGTGTTCACCGGCGACATCGGCCACGGGCGCCACCTCCAGGAGGTGTTCGATTTCATCCATCACCTCGCCGGGCAGGCGCACAGGCTTGGCGGGCACATCGTGTGGACGCTGGGTAATCACGACCTCTACGTCGATCGTGAAGGCGGCCAGGGAGGCGAGGACTCCCTCGGCTATCGGCTGTGGCCGGACATCCGCGAGGCGGCGCTGCACCCGGAGCGGCATCCGGGCCTGACGGTGCAGGCGGCGTACTTCGAACACGAAAAGCTGTTCGTGCACGCCGGGCTGCTTCCCAACATCGTCGCGCTTGCGCTGCGCGAGCGCGGGGCAGGCGATGCGGAGACCGTGGCGTCCTATGTGAACGACGTGCTGCGCGATACCCTCGTCGAACGGGAACGCATCAGCGCGCGTGACCTGCCCCACGAGATCTTCCACATCGGGACGAGTCACACGCTCGAGCGGCGTATGCCGGGCGAGATCGGTTACGAGCCCGCCGGCGTCTTCACGCCGGATCTTCGCGAGGTGGACCACTACCGGTATCACGCGCAGTTGCTGCCGCAGGTGGTCGGGCACACCGCGAGCCGCAGGGGGGAGATCCGCTACGCCCCCGGTTCGTGGACCAGGCGCGACTACATCGCGATAGACGTCGGGCGCCAGCACGGCACGGGGAACGGGGCCCTGCTGCTCACCGACTTCGGATGGGTGTCCGTCGCGCCGGGCGGACCCGCCCGGCTGGTCGAGGTATCCCCCCTCTTCGTCGAGCTCGCGCGGGAGGCGAGCGAGGGCTGGCAGGACGAGCAGGGGGAGGCGCGGCTTGGCAGCATGCTCAGCGCGTACTTCCAGATGACCAGGCAGGAACCGCCGGCGCCCGGAGAGGTCGAGGAGGCACTCTTCTCGGATCTGTCGCCGGCGCAGGTCGTGTCGCTCGAGCGTTTTCTTGCCACCGTGCGGCAGACCGGCCGGTCCGTCATCCTCACCGACCTGGACGAAATGCTGTCGGCCTTCTCGGGGTGCGCCCCCGAACAGGGCGCGGTCCAAGCGCTGGCGAAGTACCTCGCCGCCGGCGGCGTCGTCGTGTTCAGCACCGAGACCGCCTTCGACTGGTTTTACGTCCGGCTCCTGCGGCCGCTCGTCCTCGAGCTCGGCGCACGGTCGCCCGCGCTGGCCGGCGCTCTGCTCCTCCTCGCCGGGGGCGCCGACATCTTCGCCTTCGAGGATGGCGCGTTCCGGCTGATGTCGCGCGAGGCGGGCCGCGACAGACTCGCCGGTTTCGACGCGCTGGTCGCGCTGTCACAGGTGCGCCTGCCGGACGGCATGCCAGCGCTCGATCCCGCGCATACCGCTTACATCGCTGATTCCACGGTGCACGGCCGCATCGATTGGCCGATCGCGGGGCGGGCGGGTGTTGTCGTCGACGTCGGCGACGCCATGGCCGGCGCCGGCAAGGAGCCGCTCGCGAACCTCCACCATGGGTACCGGCGGACAGTGGACGTGCTGCTGACCGCCACCGCCGCGCTGCAGGACTCCGGGCGGGCGACGCTGCCTCCTGCCCTGCCGGAAGTCGGCGAGCCGCTGCTGTGGACGTTCGACCGCCGGCAGTTCCCGCCGGGGCGCCGCCTGCGCGTCCGGGTCGCCGGAAGCGGCTTCGTGCATGCCGGGGTCGCCGGCGCGAAGGGCGCGTGGGATCCGATTTACAAGGTACCGCTCGTGCCACTGGGGGAAGGGGGCTACGAGGCGGTGCTGCCGTCCGGCGTCACGGAGTTCACGTTCTTCTGGACGGAAGCGCCGTGGACGCCCGGGCGCCCCGGGCACTGGGAACGCGGCCCGCGCGGAGTCCGGTCGTTCAAGGGGCGGATCGACGCACAAGAGAAGAAAGGTTGACCATAATGCCGAAACGGGCTGTGCTACCCGTCACGCGATGGCCGGTCACGTGTTTTCACGCCGCGCTTCCGCCAGCCGGGCGCCAGCTCACCGACAGACGCTTTCGCGACGTCGCACAGTCGCGCAGATAGAGATTGATCAGGGTCTGATACGGAATCCCCAGCTCGGAGGCCAGCCCCTGGAAGTACTCGAGCGTGTCGTGCTCCAGGCGGATCGTGACTTGCCGCTTCAACCGCCGCGCATAGGGGTTTCTCTTCGCCGCCGAAAAATCGTAGTGTTTCCTCATCGTTCACCTCTGCGCTCGTACTGCCGGGTCTCGTCACGGTCCGCCTTCCGCGCGGAGATGATCCGGATCACCGATGCTTCGCGATAACAGTGGCAGACGACCAGTGCTCTGAGCGCGCTGCTCACCCCCAGCAGAATGAACCGGTCCTCGTCGTCCGAGTGGTCGGGATCCGGAATCAGGAGCGCGTCATCGTCACTGAACACCGTCTGTGCTTCCGCGAACGAGACGCCATGCTTTCTTTGGTTCGCGGCATCTTTCCGGTCATCCCATTCGAACTCGAGCGGAGCCACGCACACAGTTTCATTACCATGTAGTGAGAAGTCAAGGTCCCCGAGTCCACCTCGGGGATTTCGAGCGTTTCATCCGCGTTGACCGCCCGCTGCGCGACGGGGCCGCGGCCGATCTGAACCGGCATCTGGTCAACGGCCATCTGGCGCGGCTGAAAGCCTGGCTCGCGCTGGCGTACTTCGATCTGTAGTTCGAGCCGTTTCTTGTTACTCCGCCCGCAGCGCGAGCATCGGGTCGATACGGCTGGCGCGGCGCGCCGGCAGCCATGTCGCAACGAGCGTGGCCGCCGCAAGGACGGCCGAGCCCAGCACGAAGATGTGCGGGGCTGTCGGCGAGACGCCGAAGAGAAACGACCGCGTGACCTGCGAGGCGCCGTACGCCGCCGGAAGGCCTGCTGCCAGACCGAGCGCGACGATGATCACGGCGTCGCGCAGCACGAGGCGGCGCACATCCGCAGGGCGCGCGCCCAGTGCGACGCGCACGCCGAACTCCTTCGTGCGCTCCGCGGCCCGCCGGGAGGCCAGCCCGTCGAGACCGACGGCCGCCAGCAGCAGCGCGGCGCCGCCGTAGGCGATCGAGAGCATCGCGCGGAACCGCTCCTCGGCGACGACCTCCGCCGCCAACGAGGGGCGCGAGCCGAGCGCCTTGTGCTCTAAAAGCCGCCGTGCATACTCGCGCGAGACCACCAGGGCATGGCCGCCGAAGCGATCGAGCGCGTTGAAGCCACGCCCCTCGATGATGCGCATCCTCATCAAGTCGAAGTACCGTTCCGTGACGACATACCGGTAAAAGACGCCGTCGCCCGTGGGTTCGGCCCCCAACGGGAGACCCGCTGTTCGGGGGACCCCGACAAACGGCACGGCACTGGCGCCGGCCACTTGCGTCACACCCGGTATGGCGGATAACCGGTCGAGAACAGCCTGGGTGCGTTCGTGCTCGACCGCTGCCTGCGCCGCTGAGCGCCATTGCGTGAACTGATCCTGGGAGGTCGACGCGGCGCCCCAACCCACAGGCACGCCTGTGAACGTCGTCGATGCCACGGCGACGTTCGACGGATCGAAGCCGAGCGGCCGTGAGGTCAATCGGTACATGGTCTCGCCGAACACACTGGCCGCGACCACGAGCACGAGCGCGAGCGAGATCTGCAGGGCCACGATCAGCCGCTGGCCCAGGTGGCGCCGATGCATCGCGCCACGACCGCCCTCGGCGAGCGCACCGGCCGGCACCGATCGCGCGAGCGACACCGCCGGCGCGGCACCAAAGAGGAGCAGCGCGAGGGATCCGATGCCCACGGCGAACCAGGCAAGGCGCGCATCGGGCGCACCCAGCGCCGGTCGTGGGAGCCCCTCCGGCGACAGGGTCACGAAGACGCCCGTCAGCCACATGCCGAGCACGAGTCCCGCGGACGTCCCGATCATCGCGAGCAGCGCATGCTCGACCAGCAGCTGTCGCATCACCCGCGCCCTCCCGGCGCCCAGCGAGAGACGGACCGCGATCTCGTGCCGGCGGGCGCGTCCTTCTCCGACCAGCAGCCCCGCGACGCTCGAGCACGCCACGAGCAGGAGGAGCGCGGCCCCGCCAAAGAGCAGCCACAGCGGGCGCGCGACGCCGCCGAGGTACTCGTCCGCAATGGGGACGAGCCGGACCGAGGTGGCCCCCCAGCGCTCCACCGTCCGCGCTATCGATTCCGCTTCCGCAAACGCCGCGTCGATCGACGTCCCCGGTGTGAGACGGCCCACGGCGCGGTAGAACTGCGGCTGAGCGCTCTCCGCCAGTGATCCGATCGGCAGCAGAAAGTCCGGCGCACCGCTGTAAGTACGGAACTCCGGCGTGAGCACTCCGGTGACCACATGCCGCCGCTGCCGGCCGGACGTGCCGTCCGCGAGGGTCAGCGGCTGCCCGATGATGTCGGGTCGTCCTCCGAACCAGCGGTGCCAGGCTGCATGCGTCAGAATCACGCCGTCGGATGGCCCCTGGTCCTCCTCTAGCGTGAAGTGACGGCCGTGGACCAGTGCCCCGCCAAGCAGGGGCA